>JAFTRB010000002.1 GCA_017462445.1 Clostridia bacterium | reverse complement strand
TCGGCGGAAGGAAACGGCGGTAGTAAACAAAACCTAATGAAAATGGAGAAAACCGTAGGTTTTCAACCTTGATTTTTTTAGTTCACATAAAAGTTATGGGCGAGGCACAAATTTATTGCACCTCGTCCATTTTGTTTACGGGTAGCCTCGATGAAGCAGCCCCTTTCTTAAATGTATATATTTATTTACATACAACCAACAAAAATTTAACACGCTACCGGTCTTGCCCCGATATCATCAGGAGAAATACAGATCTCCGTCAAACTGGCGGTAGCTCGCCTCAACGCCAAGCTCCTCCATCCAGGCACGGGTGTCAAGGGTTTGGAACGGGCCGGTTCCCCTTGTCTCGGGATCGTCGCAGGCGTATTTGTTATTCTCCCAGAGCCAAAGAGGCGTGGGGTATAGACAAATCTTCGGCATAATGAGCGAATAGAATTCCTTTGAAATTCCATCCTGACCGTGGTGCGCCATCTGTACGATCTCACAGCGGAGTGCGCCCCTGTCGCCTAGGCTCAAATACTCCTCCTCGCCCTCACGGTCGAAGTCACCCAAAATCAGCACATCCCTCTCGGGGAAATGGAGCTTGAATATAATGCTTGTCGGGTTCATCGAGCTATAACCTTCGTACTCCCTCGGTGTGTGGAGAATCTGCACGGTTAGCCCTCCGCACTCGATAATATCACCGACCTCGGGCGTTATAACACGGATGCCCTGCCTCTTCACCCCCTCAAGGAAGCGTTTCGCCCCCTCGGAATCGCGCTTCCTCGCCAACCACTCGGCGGTGGGGAAATTAAAGACGAAGGCGCCAATCTCGATATCAAAGGGCGAGAGCTTATCCATCAGGTAGCTGACCGCGCCGAAGTGATCGATATGCGCATGGGTGATAAACCACAGGTCTACTCTGCTACCCCTCTCCCTTATCATCTCATAGAGGTTCATCGCCTCGGGCTCTTGGTAGTTACCGCCATCAATCATAATAAGACCGCCCCCGGGCGTCTCTATCATATAGGACATCATCTGTATCGGCGTTCTGCCTGCAATTTGAATCAGCCTGCCTCCGCCAAGTCCAAGATTGACATCCCTCCTGGGTACATTTGTGTAGCTCTGCATATATCCTCCTTCAGCCTCTTTACAGCCTTTTTTCTTCATTGTAGCACCAAAGGCGTAATTTTGCAATAGACAGCGCCCTATTCGGGTAAACAATCTTTGAACAGCACTGCGAGAGGAAGCGAGGGAGGATAGGACAAAAAACTCTGATCAAATCGAAGAAAACCATAAGGTTTTCAACCTTAATACATTTCAATTCTCTGCATAGTAAAAAAGAGGCACTATGTAAACAATGCCCCACTTGTTTTTTTGTTCGGTTATGCCTAAATTCGACAGCCGGCAAACGAATTTAGAGCAGAAATCCTTCATCGCGCCCCGAAGCTGTATTTTCATACTGCGAGAGGAAGCGAGGGAGGATAGAACAAAAAACTCTAATCAAATCGAAGAAAACCGCAAGGTTTTCAACATTATTATTCATGCTTCTATATAGTAAAAAAGAGGCACTGTGTTACTGGAGTTCATTACAATGCCTCTTTGTGTTTTTTGTTTTTTGTTCGGTTATGCCTAAATTTAGCCGAGATTGTAGTCGGGGTTAACGATCTTGCCGCTAACCGAGGACTCCACGATTGCGTGGCAGGCAACAACCGTCTTTGCTCCCTCATAAACGGTCATCTCAACGGGAATATCCTCAAGAAGCGACTTGGCGAAGGCGGCAATCTCCGCATCAGCGTTGTGGTTGTTGACCTCAACGGGGATATCAACGGGATCGTGTCCGCCGTGGCCGGTCTCGTCGCACTCAAAGACCTGCATTGTCTCGGACTTGTTGTCGAATATGAGAGTACCCTTTGTACCGTATACAAGAGTACGCATCGTATAATTCCTCTTGCAGCCGGTGGAGCAGAATACCTTACCCATAATATTGTCAGGGAACTTCATAATTGCAACGGTTGCATCATCGTAGGGAAGCATCGGCAAAAGCTTGTGCGTTCCGTATGCATATACCTCGTAGGGGTCCCTGCCGGTCAGCCAGCGAAGAAGGTCAACCGCGTGACAGCCACCGCCAACAACGCCGTGACGGTCGGGATCAAGACGCCAGTGGTTGGGGTCAGCCTCATACATATGAAGGTAGTCGTGCGCGTACTCGCTCTCTACAAAGTAGATCTCGCCGATTCTGCCCGAATCGATGTACTCCTTAGCCTTGACAAAGGCGGGAGTGAAGCGACAAATCTGACCAATCATAAACTTGCTCTCGGGGTGTGCCTCAACAGCGGCAACGATTTTGTCAAGATCGGGCCTTATAAGCGCCAGAGGCTTCTCACACATAACATTTTTTCCTGCGTCAAGGCAGGCAACAACCATCTCGCAGTGGAGCTGGTCGGGTGTTGCGATAATAACCGCGTTGATCTCCTTGTCGGTAAGGATATCGTGCCAGTCGGTGGTTCTCTTCTCCTCGGGAATATTAAGCTCCTCGCCAATCTCCTTAAGGCGCTCGGGCTTGATATCACAGATAAGACCAACCTCGCAGCCGCAGTTGATAGCGCCGCGAAGATGATGCGCGCCCATTCCAAGGCCAATTACAGCAACAACAATCTTTTCAAGCTTCATTTTATTCCTCCATTTATCTTTGCCCGAAGGCTTTTTCAAATCAATTATACCCCAAGGGAAGAAACAAATAAATGATAAATCGGTAAGAATGATATGAAAAATCGATAAAATTTGTCCCCTCTTTCTTTTTTTGTCAAACTCGCTTCCGACTATTGAAAAAGAGAAAAGCATCTGCTATAATGCTTTTATAAAGGTTTTTTTGGTTGAAAAAACGGTATGGGGGAGAAAAAATGAGCAGAACGAGCATCATTGAGAGTATAAAGGCATTTTATCAAATTTCGGGTATGGAGATATCTCTTGTAGACGAGGCGCACAATACCTCCTTGGTAAGCTGTCGCTGTCCGCGCGAAAACCTCTGCCAGCTCCTGCACCGCTCGGGAGAGTGCCTGGAGGTCTGCCTGGAATCCGACCGAGTCCACCTGGCAGAGGCGCGAGGGGGAGAACGGGTCCTCTACACCTGCCCCTTCGGAGTTCGCGAGGTAATCCTCCCCATTCGCCTGGGCGAAGAGCTTGATGGGCATATTTTCTGCTCCATGGGTATTCGCGAGGGCACTACGGCAAGCGATATTTCAGCCCTGATAAAAAAGCATTCCAATCACCGCTTCACCGCGGAGGAGCTGGAGTCGGCGCTCTTGGCTATGCCACAGCTCAGCGAGCAGAACGAGGATGCGTACCTGAAGATGCTACAGCTTTTAGCCGAGCATATACAGCATTACGGCGGCATCGGTGACGAAAAGATCATCCTTGCCAAGCTGATAAAGGCGTATATCCGCGATAACCTCCGCCGAAAGATAACCCTTGCCGACCTGAGCTGGAGCTTCCACTGCTCAACCGTAACAATAACACAGCACTTCAAGGCGGAATACGGCATCACCATAACCGAATACATAACCAAAAAGCGAATGCAGCTGGCAGAGGAGCTGCTCCTATCCACCTCGCATCCCTTGCACATCATCTCCTCCGAATGCGGCTATCCGGATGTGGAATACTTCTCTCGCATCTTCAAGAAGACGCACGGGGTGCCTCCGGGCAAATGGAGGGAGGAAAGGCAAAGGCAGGAATAAGGCATTCTCGGCAAATGCAATTAAATCCACCTATAATGGAATAAATCTGCCTCGTGGATGAAGTCCGAGCGGGCGCGGAGATGCGCCGGGGCGATTGGTGGATTTAATCCTAACCGAAAACACAGCCTTCCCCCTGTTCGCTTTCACCCCTCGGGCTGCGTCATTCCCGACATAGGAACTATCGCCACGCCGTCCAGCACCGATTGGTAGCAGTCCTCCATCGGCGGCACATTAAGCCGCACCCCCAAAATTTTGATATACCTTGCGTAATCATAGGAATAGGTGGAAAGAGGTCTTGCATAGGCGTCATCGGTCTGGGCGGCAACCAGTGGGTCCTCTCCGTCAAAGCCCACGATCAAAAGCGTGTGGTAGAAGCCTCCCTCGTTCTTGGCAAGCTGAATAACATCACCAACCTCGGTTTGGTCAAGCCCAACATCTATCCCATACGGGCCAACCCCCGAATTTGCGGTGATGAAATTATAGAAATAATCCACCCCCGTCCAGGCGGGCGCTCGGTCATCAAGCGAGATGTAATACCACCCGTAGGTCGGCGTGTAATTCATCACGCAGGAGCCGGCATATATCGCCTGGGAAACGAAGTTTGTACAATTACCCCCGATTCCGCGGAAGTTGCCGAATATCGGGTTCTGTGAAAAGGCGTATTTTCTTGCATATTCCACCGCTCTCTCGCGGTTGTATTCCTTTGTAACAAGCATAGCATTCTCCTTGTAAATTTAACCTATTACAAAATATTCAAATGAACAAATTTTGTTGAAATTTTTTTCTGAAAAAATATTGTAATTGCGGAATTAATGCGTTATAATAAATTATCAAATAAATGATTTTCAGGAGGAAAATATGTCCTACATTGATGAAAACAAAAGACCCGATACCATGGAGCGCATCACCACTCCCGCTTTAGCCGAGGCGTTTATCACCGAGCAGGTGGCAAAGATCCGCGAGCAGGTTGGTGACAAGAAGGTTCTCCTCGCATTAAGCGGCGGAGTTGACTCCTCGGTTGTTGCAGCCCTGCTTATCAAGGCGATAGGCAAGCAGCTCGTCTGTGTTCATGTCAACCACGGCCTGATGCGCAAGGGCGAGAGCGAGACTGTCATCGAGGTCTTTGGCAAGTCTCTTGACGCAAACCTCATCTATGTTGATGCAACCGACCGCTTCCTCGACCTGCTTGCAGGCGTTGCAGAGCCCGAGAGGAAGAGAAAGATCATCGGCGGCGAGTTCATCAAGGTCTTCGACGAGGAGGCCTCCAAGCTTCAGGGCATTTCCTTCCTTGCGCAGGGTACGATCTACCCCGATATCCTCGAGAGCGACGGCGTAAAGGCGCACCACAATGTCGGCGGTCTGCCCGAGGGAATGCAGTTCGAGCTTGTCGAGCCTGTAAAGCTGCTCTTCAAGGACGAGGTAAGAGTTGTTGGCGAGGCTCTCGGCCTTCCCCATTCCATGGTATACCGTCAGCCCTTCCCCGGTCCCGGTCTCGGTGTTCGTTGCCTTGGCGCTATCACCCGCGACAGACTTCACGCTCTCCGCGAGGCAGACGCCATTCTCCGCGAGGAGTTTGATAACTGTGGCCTGGCAGAAACCGTATGGCAGTACTTCATTGCAGTTCCCGACTTCAAGAGCGTCGGCGTTAAGGACGGCAAGAGATACGAGGGCTGGCCTGCAATCATTCGCGCCGTAAACACCACCGACGCTATGAGCGCCACCATCGAGGAGATTCCCTACGAGGTTCTCCATCGCATCACCGACAGAATTACCCGCGAGGTAGAGGGCATCAACCGTGTTCTCTACGATCTCACACCCAAGCCTATCGGAACTATTGAGTGGGAGTAAGGCATTCGCCTCGAGCTTGCCGCTGCACAGTCAGCACTTTCCGAGAAATAATTTCGCTTTTCAAGGCGAAGCAAAATGCGCACCCACACGGGTGCGCATTTTAATTATTACGATGGGTGCGAAGCGCATAACAAGGCGGTCCGGCAATCAAAAAAGCTGTTGACTTTTAAGCAATCGAATGATAGAATTAAGGCATCGATATCTTTTTCGGAGGATTGTATGAAAAAATACGATATAGCGGCATATATTTGGCCGGCATACACCGGTGACGAGATAAGAACGAGAATGTTCTGGTCGGAGGGCAACGGTGAATGGCAGAGTGTTAAGAATGCCGAGGAGAACTCTCGCGAATTTAAGCCCGAGTGGTATGAAACCTGGAAGCAGCGCAAGCCGCTTTGGGGTTATCTTAACGAGGCAGACCCGAAGGTAATGGAAAAGCATATTGACTGCGCGGTTAGCCACGGAGTAAATGTATTTATTTACGATTGGTATTGGTACGACAACCGCCCCTTCCTTGAAAACTGTCTGGACGATGGATTTCTTAAAGCATCTAATTGCGATAAAATGAAGTTCTACATAATGTGGGCAAACCACGACGTTCCGCAGGTGTGGAATATTGAACACTCCGATTCAATCGGCTGGCAGGATACCATATGGCAGGGCTTTACCTCGCCCGAGACCTTCCGCGAGCTTGTCGACAGATGGATAGATAAGTATTTTTCCCACCCGTCATATTACAAAATAAACGGCAAGCCCGTGTTTATGATATACGACGTTGCCAATTTCATAAAGGGCTTCAAGGGTGACCTTGCTGCGGCGAAGGCAGGACTTGAATATTTTAGAAGAAAGACGGAAGAGGCAGGTTTTCCCGGACTCCATCTGCAAATCGTTTTATGGGATATCAACGCTGAGAATTATAGCGGTCTTGACGGTGAAAAATGTGACGTTCGTCCGATTTATCACTACCTCGGTCTCGACAGTGCAAGCCACTATCAATGGGTATCCTTCCAGGCACCGACCGATTACACCGCAATGACGGATTGCGCGAGGCGAGAATACGATAAGATGGCAGAGTACGGCATCTGCTATTTCCCCCACGTTTCAGTAGGCTGGGATAACAATCCGCGATACAAAAAATATCGTACTGACGTAGTATACAATAACACCCCCGAGAATTTGAGAAGGCTCTTCGTATCGCAAGGGAGTACGTTGACTCCCACGACCTGCCTGCTCCTCTGATTACCGTCAACAGCTGGAACGAGTGGACCGAAACAAGCTATCTTCTCCCCGATAGGCTTAACGGCTACGGATATCTCGAGGCAATAAAGAAGGTCTTTCTTGACGGGGAAGAAAAGTGATAAAGGGAAGTAATCTTCAAAATTTATTTACGGGCAAGCCTGCCCGTATTACTCAATATTGTTAAAAGAAAGAAAGCCCGGGACTGCAAAACCGCCCCAGGCTTTCTTTCTGTTTAATGGTGTTTTTGGGGTAAAAATTCACACGGGGTGGCTGTTTTACCCATTTTAGGGCAAAAGAGTCTTGTCCGAAATTATTTGGAGCAAGACTCCCTGTACCTCTTCGGCGACATTCCTGTATATTGGCGAAAAACCCGGGCAAAGTAGTTGGAATCACCGTAGCCGAGAGCTTGGGCAACCTCAGTTATATTCATAAGCCCCCTTTGAAGATAGCCCTTTGCAGCCTCTATCTTCAGGCTGTTAATACAGCTGACCACGCTCTGCCCTGTCATCCTCTTTACCAGATGAGAAACCGTGGACTCGCTGACATAAAAGGCATTTGCTATCGATGACAGGGTTATTTTTGATTCTATATTGGCTGCAATATAATTCAATATCTCGTGGAGCAGATGCTTGGTCTGCTTGTGCTTATACATATATCCCACATTCTCTTCAAAGACGGTGCAGGTCTCCAAAAGCTCGCACAAAAGGTCGCACACCAAGCTTCTCTGCTTAAGCCGCGCCTTCAGGCCCGCTCCCTCCAAAGCAAGAATTTTGTTAAAGGCATCGGTGTAACTGCCCTTGTCAAGTCTGTGCTTGATAATAATCTTCCGGTTGCCGTCCATACCGCTGTAAATAGAGCCGGAAACCCTGAACATATAGTATTCAATTTCATCTCCAAGCATCTCTGCGCTATGTATCTCAACAGGGTTGAGGACGATTATATCGCCTCTGTCGGCGTGGTATATCACCTCGTTTATAACAAAATCCGCCTCCCCCTCGGCAATGTAAATAAATTCAACACCCTCGTGCCAATGGAGGTCTATCGTCCGCGCGTCCTCCACCCTCACAATAGAAATGTCGCCGTCAGGAAATGGCTCGTACCTCGCTCCGTTTATATTCATTTGCCCTTCCTCTCTTTTTTATGGATTTTGCAATATTGTGCTATATATTGCAAGAAAATTCTATACTTTGATATGATTATATTATATAATTGATTGTGTGTCAATATTGTTCAGCAAATTAATTATAGGTTCTGTAATATCACAGCGAAATAAACACTACAAAAGGAGAAGGCTATGAAAAAAGGATTAAAGCCAAATATTAAACATATTCTCTGTGTTGCAATATCACTCCTCATCCTGTTTATCGCCCTTATGCTACCCGGCGCAGCGGAGGAAGGCAAAGCAGTAGAAAAGAAATGGGATTTCAGCAAAATGACCGATGCAGAATTAGAAAAGGACTTTGATGTTCTTAATCCAAACGAGGCAACTCTATCACTAACCGACAAGGGCCTTATCTTCGGCTCATGCAGCGGAGACCTTAACGGTGTAAACAAAGCTACGGAGAACATAGTCACCTACTACACAAGGGGAGATTATACCGCTGAAGCTCACATTACCCTTTCGGAGGCTTATTCCGGTAATGCCCACTTTGCCCTTGGCGCTTACCTGGACTACAATAGTTTCGTCAAGGCAAGATTTGAGGGACATATGGTGGCAGTCAGCTACGCAAATAACTCCTCAAACATCGGCACTGCCTATAACAATATTCCCGGCGGATTAACCGAAATATGGCTTAGATTTTCCAAGCTTGAAAACACATATTCCTTCTACTACTCCCTTAATGGCACCGAATTCTTGAGCGCAGGCAGCGTCACCGTTGACTTCGAGATGCCAAGGCTTATGCTCTATGTTGGAAACAACGGCTCTTACGATGCTGTAACCACCGTTGACTACCTCAAATACACAAGAGTCTATGCCGAGGGCGAAAAGGAATACGACTTTAAGAATATGACACAGCTCCCCGACGAGCTGATACTTCGCAACCCCACCGAGGGTGGCTATACCCTGACCTCCGAGGGCATTGTGCTTCACAATAGCATAGACCTTACAGGTGCTTCCGAGGATATGTCCAACTTCCTCCTTGCAGGAGTTTACGGCGACTATATTGCCGAAACTAAAATATCC
>JAFTRB010000045.1 GCA_017462445.1 Clostridia bacterium | reverse complement strand
TATACAGGCCCGACAGAATGTGCGATCTTATCTCGGCGCTCAGAGAATGCGGTCTTGAGCCGAAGAGAATGACCCTTGTCCATGCGGATACCGAAAGCCAGCCGTCAATGCTTTTATGCGAGGCTAAAAAAGGCGGAAAAAGCGGTATGAAGCTTACCCGACCGCTTTTCCTGTACAATAACAGGGCGCACACAGAGGAAAGCATAGACCTGAAGTATATTCTTGCCGAGGGGGTATTTCCTCCCGACTTTGAGAAATGAGGCTAAAATGGATAGTGTAGAAAAGAACAGGGTTGAGCCTTCAACCCTATACCTTGTCGCAACACCGATAGGTAATCTTGCCGATATGTCCGAGCGGGCAATAAAGGTTCTTTCAGGGGTTGATTTTGTTGCGGCGGAGGACACACGCAATTCGATGCGGCTGCTGATGTGCTTTGGAATAAAAAAAGAGCTTGTCAGCTACTATGAGCATAACAAGGCAAAAAGCGGCGATAAAATTCTTGCAAGACTTTTATCGGGTGAATCCTGCGCCCTGATCACCGATGCGGGAATGCCCGCGATAAGCGACCCCGGGGAGGATATTGTAGTCCTCTGCGCCAAGGCAGGTATCAGAGTGCTTACCGTTCCCGGCTGCTGCGCCGCGGTCAGCGCGCTCTCCCTCTCGGGACTGCCTACGGGCAGGTTCTGCTTCGAGGGCTTCCTCAGCGCGCACAAGGGCGAGAGAGCCAGGCAGCTTGAAGGTTTGAAGGGCGAGGAGCGAACGATGATATTCTATGAGGCGCCGCATAAGCTTCGCTCTACCCTGTCCGATATGAAGGAAATATTGGGCGAGGATAGAAGGATAGCCCTCTGCCGCGAGCTGACAAAGCTGAATGAGGAAACCGAGAGGACAACTCTCGGGGGAGCATGCGCCATTTATGAAGAAAGAGAGCCAAGGGGAGAATATGTCCTGGTGGTCGAGGGAGCCGGCAAGGTCGCGCCCTCGGATAATCCCCTATGCGAGCTTTCCCCGAAGGAGCATGTCGAATTCTATATCAATAACGGCATGGAGCGTAAGGATGCCATAAAGGCGGCGGCAAAAGACAGAGGAATGCCCAAATCCGATTTTTACAAATTACTCATTTAAGAAAAATGAGCAGACCGGGAAATGTCCCTGCCTGCTCATTTTTCTTATTCTACGATGTAGCCCTTAATCCTCTCGAAGAACGCGCTTGCATCCTTGGTATGAGCCTGAACGGTGATGGGAGAGAGAATGTCTAGAGCAAATATACCCATAATAGACTTGGCATCAACGATGTATCTGCCCTGCATAAGGTCAACCTCATAATCGAGAAGGATTACCTGCTGAACAAAATCTCTTACCGACTGAATGTCCTTGAGAATAATACTGATTTCCTGCATTAGAATGCCCTCCGTTTTCTTTTTTCATATCTAGTCTAACAGAATTATCCCGCTTTGTCAATCATTGTTTTGTATTCTACAAGTGAAAATATATTAAATGGTACTTGACAAAGCTTGCTTTTTGTGATAATATTCTAGCAGTGGAATATGTCACACCGATCCGTCCTGTACAGAGAACTGCCAGATTGCTGAGAGGCAGGCTTGACGCCCCTGTGGTACCGCCCACGCATACAGAGCGCTATTGCTTTCGTATGAAATTGAATATCAAATGAGTTAAATGCCGGGTGGAACCGTGCAGGATATTTGTCCTCACCCCGAAGACCTTTTTGTGTCTTTTGGAGTCAGGACTTTTTTGTTTGTTAATTAAAATTTTCGTATATATGAAAGGAAAAAAACTATGGCAAAAATCATTTTTGCAGGCGGACAGGTATACGAATCCGACTCTCCTGTAACCGTCTATGATGCCGCAAAGGCTATTGAAATTATATCCAGAGAGGTGCTTGCCTGCACTGTAAATGGCGAGCCTCACGAGCTTTCTTATCTCGTTGAGGACGAGGCAAGCGTTACACTCCTTACCTATCGCGATGCAGAGGGCGCGAGAATCTTCCGCCACACCGCAGCGCATATCATGGCTCAGGCTGTTAAGCGCCTGTACCCCTCCACCAAGCAGACAATAGGTCCTGCAACCGATACCGGCTTCTTCCAGGACTTTGACAGCGAGATATCCTTTACCCCCGATATACTGAAGGCTATTGAGGGCGAGATGAAGAAGATCGTCAAGGAAAACCTGCTTATTGAGAGATTTACCCTCCCCAAGGAGTAGGCAATTAAGCTTATGACCGAGCTTGACGAGCCCTACAAGGTTGAAAGAATTGAGGAATTGCCCGAGGGCTCTGTTATCTCCTTCTACCGTCAGGGTGAATATGTTGACCTGTGCGCAGGCCCTCACCTTCGTTCCACCGGTATGATCAAGGCATTCAAGCTTACACAGTGCACCGGAGCATAATACAAGGGCGAACAGAATAACAAGATGCTCAAGAGAGTTTACGGAATTGCATTCCCCTCCAAGGACGAGCAGAACGCATATGTAACAATGCAGGAGGAGGCTCTTAAGCGCGACCACAACAAGATCGGCCGCGAGCTTGAATACTTCACCACCGTTGACAGCATCGGTCAGGGACTTCCTATCCTTCTTCCCAAGGGCGCAAGAACCATTCAGAGATTACAGAGATGGGTTGAGGATGTGGAGGAAAAGAGGGGCTATCTTCTTACCAAGACTCCCCTGATGGCAAAGAGAGAGCTTTATCAGATCTCCGGTCACTGGGACCACTATCTTGACGGTATGTTTGTTATGGGCGACCCCGACGACTATACCAAGGAGTGCT
>JAFTRB010000044.1 GCA_017462445.1 Clostridia bacterium | reverse complement strand
TACTCTTTATCGGTGCAAGCCCTCGGGGAGGTCTTGGTGCTGACGCACTGTGTTTGTCTTGCGACAAACCACCGAAAGAGCAATCTGCGGCAATCATCCTTGTGAGCAAGCTCCCAGATATGATTGCTCTTGATTATCAGTGGTCACGCACGCCATAGCTATTGTTGTTAAATAACTTCAGTGTGCGTGCTAGCATTTTTCGGCGATTTGGGACCCGACCCAAATCGATTTGCAGGCAAATTACCCTCAAAATAAGGACTTGGGTGGGTATAGTGGTCTGTGTTGTAGGGACCGGCGGTCTCGCTGCGGCTCGGTCACAGAACGGCTCTTGCATTATTAATGCAATTCACTACCGTTCTGCCACTTCGTTACCTCGACGGTCCGTGTAGGTTATCCCGCAAGGTATAGTGGTCAGTGGTCAGTGGTTAGTGGTTAGTGGCCAGTGCCTAGTGCCTAGTGGCTAGTGCCTAGTGCCTAGTGCCTAGTGCCTAGTGGCTAGTGTTCAACAAGGCTTTGCCTTTTCAGAAAAACAAAACGCCCCTCGATTGACGAAGGGCGTGTAAAAACGCGGTACCACCTTGCTTCATCCGTAAAACGGACCTCTTTAGCTATTACGGGCTTACCCGTCGTAGCCTACTCGGCACAGCCTTTCGGTACGCACTCCCAGAGGTATTCGGTATAGGTGGCTACGCGCGCCTCTCATCTCCCGGCAACTTTCTGTCCGCCCTGCCCATACTTACTTGTTCTGCTCAACGCTTTAATATTACTATGCTATTTTACCATAGGAATAAGCGCTTGTCAAGAGCAAAAGTCATATTTTGACCGCCCGACAAGCATATTTTATTAAATTGTCACAGCTTTTCAAAGGAGTAGACAACCCTGTGCCTATACTCGCGCCCGGCGTCATAGAAGCCCTTGCCGGCGTTGACCGAGTTTGGCTCGGTCTGCGTCTCAAGACAAAATGCGCCGTGCTTAACCTGCTTTATTCCGCCCTTGAAATCAGGGCCGTTCCCTAGGAAATTACCGATATAGAACTGAATGCAGGGCTGGTCGGTCAGCACCGACATATACATATCCTTGCCGTATACCTCTGCCGCCAGGGTAAGGGCGATGGCATCCCTGTATTCAAGAATGAAGTTGTGGTCATAGCCGACAAAATCCTCGCTTATGGCGTCACCTATGCGGCGCGCGCTATGGAGGTCAAAGACCGTTCCCTCGACATAAGGCTGATTACCGGTAGGAATAAGGCTCTCGTCAACCTCGGTATATTTGTCCGCGTGAATGGCAACCCTGTGGTCAAGTATTGTTCCGCCAAAGCCGTCAAGATTGAAGTAGGTATGATTTGTCATCGAGATAGGTGTCTTGCCATCAGGCACAGCGCGATATTCGATAAACAGTTTTGCTCCTTCAAGCCGATAGATTGCCTTTACCTCGACACGGGCAGGGAAGCCCTCCTCGCCATCTGCCGACACATAGCCCAGGGTAACAGAATCGGCATTATGTTCAAGAACAGTCCACACACGCCTGTCAAAGCCGCATCCGCCGTGTAGACAGTTGCCGTTATCATTGTCGGGAAGGCGGTATTCGCGCCCATCCATAGTAAAGCGCGCGCCACCAACTCGATTGGCAATTCTGCCTATCGTTCCACCCTGGTGCGAGTCATCCATAAGATAGCCCTCCAGCGTATCAAAGCCACCGACAACATCGCGCCCAAAGACAACAAGCGAAACCACGGCAGCGCCAAAATCGGTTACGGTGAGCCTTGCCGACTCGCTCCCAATTTTGTAAAGATGCACTTCCTCGCCCGAGGGGAGTGTGCCAAAATATTTTACATCAGACATAAAACACCTCAAGTATAAATAGTATACAAACATTTTATCACATATCTAACAAAAAGTAAAGATATCATCACAATTTATTGACAATTAAAAGTTTATATGATAGTATAAGGATAGAGAACGAATGATGAGTGGAGACTTTATGAATAAGCTAGTAATTGTTATCAACGGAAGCGGCGGAGTAGGGAAGGATACCCTATGCGAGCTTGCCTCGAAGCACTTCCGCGTTTATAATGTATCAAGCATCACGCCGATAAAGGAAATTGCCTCCCGATGCGGCTGGAACGGAGCAAAGGATGATCGCTCCCGTCGCTTTCTCTCCGACCTGAAGGCTCTGCTTGTCGGCTACAACAACTATCCCACAATCTGGGCAAAGGAGCGCTTCCTTGAATTTATGGATAGCGATGACCAGATAATGTTCCTCCACATCCGCGAGCCGGAGGAAATAGCCAAGTTCGTTGAAGCCACAGGTGGCGTTGCCAGAACACTGCTGATCCGCGGCGGAGATAGAATGACCAAGGCGCATTACGGCAACCGTTCTGATGACGAGGTCGAAAATTATAACTACGATTTATATTTTACAAATGACAAGACTTTACCCGAGGCAGAGGTAGAATTCTGTAATATGTTGTCGGGCATTCTTGGGAAATAAGGAGATAATTATGGGCAGAATATTCAAGGAGTTCAACGATGAGAAATGGGCGCAGGTGCGCGAGCATGAGTTCTACGCCCCCTGGAGAAAGGCCGTTTTGGAGAAGGCGGAGGCCTATCTATCAACCGAGCCTCCAAGGGTTAAGTTCTCTATAATGCACGAGTATGAAACTACCGGAAACCGTACTCATTTTGAGAGAATATATAATGATTACGGCGCAAGGTTGCACAACTTTTATAACGCATATCTTCTCACGCTTGACGAAAAATATCTCGAGCCCCTGGCGGATATCATTTGGAATATCTGTAATTTTGAGTCCTGGTCTATACCCGCCCATGTGCGTGAGTATCTCACGGTTGAGCAGCGCAGACAGAACCTCGATCTCACATCAACGCTTCTCGGCTTCCAGCTGTCCGAGATTCTCTATTTCATCGGTGACAAACTTCCCGAGCTTGTTGTCAGACGCGCAAAGGCGGAGATTCGCTACCGTATTATCGACTCATATCGCGACTCGGATGCCAAGCGCTTTTGGTGGATAAATTCAACAAATAACTGGTCTGCTGTATGTATCTGCGGAGTTCTTGGCACATATCTCTACTCCTGTGAAAAGCACGAAATAGATGCCCAGATTCCAAGAATGATACACTCTGCAAACCGCTATCTTGAGGGCTTTGCGGAGGATGGTTGCTGCCTTGAGGGCTATGGCTACTGGAACTACGGCTTCTCTTACTTCTGTATATTTGCAGATATGCTGTGCGAATATACCGACGGAAAAATCAATATGTTCGAAATTCCTAAGGTGCAGAGGATCGCTCACTTCCAGGAATCCATTCCGCTTAACGAAAGGGAATGTGTGAGCTTTTCCGACTGTGGCCACATCTTCCAACCAATGACCTGGCTATCGCACTATCTGAAGGGAGTATATCCCGACCTTCGCATACCAAAGCTGACCTGTCACGCTAATCCCACTTCTGATTTGCGTTCTGTTCTTTGGATGGATCCCGCCAAGGCGGTCTCCTCGCTTAATGCCACCGAGCCTGTCACCTTCACCTTTGATGATGCCCAGTGGTTTATCTATCGCAGTGAGAATTATTCCTTCGCCTGTAAGGCAGGCTCTAATAACGAGCCGCATAACCACAATGACATCGGCTCCTTCCTGATTTCAAAGGATGGCTTCACCTTTACCGATCCCGGCGGAGGCGAGTATACAAGGCAGTATTTCAGCGGCGAGCGCTATACAATAATGCTTTGCTCCTCCCGCGGTCACTCTGTTCCTATCATAAATGGCGAGTATCAGGTAACAGGCAATCGCAAATCCAAGGTCCTTGTAAACGAGAAGGACAGATACGCCTTCACAATGCAGAACGGCTATAATTTCGAGAGCCTGGAGAGCTTGACACGAGACTTCAAAATGAGTGAGAGCAGCATAACCATGACCGATAGCTACGCCTTTACCGAAAAGCCTGAAAGTGTCACCGAGCGCTTTGTGTCATTCCTCCCCTTCGAGCTGGAAGAGGGAATTGTTAAGTGTGGAGCATCCACCCTTGAATATGATGCAACACTCTTTGACGCAACAATGGGAAGCGAAGATGTATCTCTCAGCGGCGGTAAGCCCGGTACGGTCTATTTCGTTGACCTCGCCGTAAAGAGTCCCGAAAAGAATATGACCTTTACTTTCACCTTCGCTTAATAACCATAAATAGCAAAAAAACGCCCAATCGGGCGTTTTTTTGTTTTAAAAAATCTCGTTTAGTGAATATTTTTACTCGGAAAACGGCGCTAAATCAGGGAACAATGTAAGCCAATCCCTACACCGCTGATTCAGTGAAGCTTTACCTCGCGGGAAAGCGAGTTGTTATAGAAACGCACCCCTCCTTGTCATCAAAGTTTGCACGCAAACTTGAAGCGAAGTCGAAGGAACTCTTTTCAAGGCTCCCTCCGGGAGGGAGCTCCCGACGCAGTCGGGTGAGGGAGAGGGCGTGCAGTAGGGGAATTGCTGCGCTTGGTTGTGTTAGGTTGGTAGGGCGAATATTTTGGAGAGGCCTTGCTCAGAGGGTACAAG
>JAFTRB010000043.1 GCA_017462445.1 Clostridia bacterium | reverse complement strand
GTAGTATGTAGATACTGTCGGTCGAAACGAGAAAGCGATCCGAGAATATGTAGAGAACCAACTGCAAGATGACATAATGAGTGACCAATTGAGTTTTAAGGAATACATAGACCCGTTTACGGGTAGCAAGAACCCCGAGGCATAAAAAAGACAGCCTCTTGAGTGGCTGCCTGAGAAATATTTGCGGTTGGCGGATTTTCAATGAGCCTTTAGGCTCTGCCAGTATTATGCCCTTGAAGGGCCAGTGCATACCACCACTTCTAGTGGTGGTTTTGATTATGAGGCGTCGCCTGCCCGAGTCAGGTTCTTCATCCAGTTGTAGGAGCGGATTTTGAAGAAGGCGACGAAGCATTTAAGGATCTGGTCACATTTGAGACAGGCGAAAACCACCCAGCCGGGCGCGCCAAGGGCGGAGGCTATCATTCCTGCGGGCAGTACAACAAGAAAGACGAAGATGAGGTCCATACGGAACACAAAGCCGGTGTCACCGCCGCTCTTTACAAGACCGAAGAGGCAGGCAACCTGGTAGCAAGAGCCGACTATGGTGACGCTGATGACATTTATCAATAGGTGCGCCTGGGCGATAGCGTTCGGGGAGACCTGATAGAGCGAGATGAAGGGGGCTTTAAGCAGCTGAACACCAAGACCTGTGATAAGACCCAGCGATGCGAAAATTATCTGGGTCGTCCTTGCGTACTCCTTCATTTTCTCGGTATCGCCGCTACCCACCGTCTTGCCTGTAATGATGCCGACGGCGTTTGCCATTCCGTTCATTGCTACATAGGCGAGGTTGTGCATTGTGTTTGCCATGCTCAAGGCGGCAACTATTCCGTCCTCGGACTGCCTGCCCATAATGCCCGAGCCGATGAGCATATTTGATGCCCAGACGATTTGCCCGAGGAGCAGGGGCGCGCCGTAGCGGACGAAATCGAGGAAAAGCTTCTTGTCAAAGCGGATAAGGTAGCGGGGGCGGAGCTTAAGCTTCTTTTCAATGAGGAAGGTGTAGATGACGATTATCAGGCACTCGATAAGCCTGGAGATGAGGGTGGCGAGGGCGGCGCCCTTAATGCCCATTGCCGGGAGTCCGAGCTTGCCGTAAATGAGAATGTAATTGAGGGTTATGTTGCTTATCAGCGATGCCAGAGAAACATATAAGCCTATCCTTGCATTCTCGGCGGAGCGGGCGGAGGCAATCAGCGATTGAGTTATTGTAAAGGGGATAAAGGAAAAGGCTAAAATAAAGAGATAGGGGGCACCCGTGTCAATTATATCCGCCTTGTTTGTGAATAGGGAGAGAATAAATGTCGGGAACAGTGTGCAAACAATAGTTGTCAAAGCGCCAAACAGCGAGCCGATGCGTACACCGATTGCCGAGATGCGGCGCATGGACTCGGTGTCACCGCGCCCGAGATATTGAGCGGCAAGGACCAGAATGGAGCTTTCCACGCCGCCCGAGACGAGCTGGAGCAGGGTTTGTATCTGGTTTGCCATGTATACACCCGACACAGCGGCATCGCCAAGCGGACTTATCATTACATTGTCGGCAAGTCCAACGGCGAAGGTTATCAGGTTTTGTAATGCTATTGGGAGGGATAGGAGAAAAAGTGACTTGTAAAAGCTTTTGTCACGGGTTAAGAGTCGTGTTTTCGCTTGCATTATGGCTTCCTTTTCGTTCTTTGCTTTTATTATCTCCCAATTTTGTTTTTTTGCAATAGAAATAGAGAAAAAATTGAACAGGCTATCTCTTTTGTCCGTTCCCGAAGCAAAGCCTCCCTTGGGAAAGGAGAGGTCGCGGGGCTTGCCTTCTGTGGGCCGGGCTTTTTTATAAAAAAGCGCCTACCGGGACGGTGGGCGCTCTTGGGATATTTATATCAGAAGATTTAATGCTTTTGCGGCGGAGCGCTTTTCAAGCTTCCTTTTGTGAATTTTGGCAGGGGACAGAATTCGCGCTATTGCCTTGAAGGCCTTTTCGCGCTTTTTACATACGGAGAAGGTCTGCTAGCTTTGCTCGCTATTCGGCTCGCGAAGGGCTTCGAGGCCTTCTTTGGCAAGCTTATAAAGCTCCTCGGCGGCGAGGCGAACCTTTGTGACGATGTCTCCGTCGGTCTTGGGGAAGCAGTAGTAGAGGCATTCGCCGTCACCGATACCGATGATGTCGCCTAGTTCGTACCAGTTGAAGTCGGAGTTGATGCTGTATGAGGCGGTGGGCTTCTGCTTGTAGTCCAGCTCGCCTGAGCTATCGGTGAGGTGGAAGCCCTCGGAACTGTGGGTCAGTCTGCCCTCGCCGATGTGGAAGAGCCTTTTTGTATCAACGCTGACCATTATGTCGCAGGGGACATCGAGCGAATATTCACCGCGGAGAAGCTCCTCTCTTACGCACTCACGCTCCCAGGCGTACCAAAGGGGAGGATGCGAGAAGGCGGTGGGTACATTTTCGCCGATCAATTCCCCGTATTCGTCGAGGGTGTATTTAGCTCCGCAGGCTGTGCATTCCAGGGTGATGCCCTCCCCGCGCATTTTGCCCTCCTTAAGGCAGTGGGGGCATTTGTACAGCACACGGTTAAGCCCCTCGGCGCGGAAGGGCTCGTCGATTTTTATACGGTTCGCTCTCTGCCAGCCGAAGGAATCGAAGGAGAAGCGCTCACGGATAAGAGAGTTGATCTCCTCGGCGCTCATATTTGCGACCTCCTCGGCAGAGAGGAGGTATTCCATTTTTGCCGAGACATTCACGCGGCGGCGGTGAAGGTTGTTGTATAGGGGGTCACGGGCAAAGGCGCCGTAGGTGGTTATTATACAGAGGGGAATTCCCAGAAGCTTGACGCATTTGCCAAGGGTATCGGGCATTGTGGTTGCGGTTCCGTCAAAGGAGTAGCCGACCTCGGGGTACATGACAACGCTGTCGCCAAGCATCTTTACCGTGTGAAGCATATCGCGCACAAGGGTGGTATCCGTGACAAACTTCTTTGTTGGAATGCAGCCGATCTGTCGCATGAGCCAGTCCTTGCCGATAAAGCCATCGGTGGTGGCAACGATGTTGAAGGGACGGGGGTAGAGAATATCTGCCACTATCTCCAGATCTATAAAGCTGGAGTGGTTCATCAGGAAGAAGGCAGGCTCCTTTTTGCCGAGGCGCTCCATTCCAACCCTCTCGCAGCGAAAGTGGGTGGCTATAAGGTCGGGCAGAGCGATAAGCTTCATAAGCGTGCGGAAAAATATATTCGGGCGCTTTGGTCTTTGGTGTTTCTCTTTTTTCGCTCTGTGCTCGGCAATTACCTCCGAGAAGGGCTTTTCAATAATCTTAATTTTCATAATGTCCTCTTAAAATATATTCAGGGGGCTACGCATAGTATACCACACTAACCCATATATGTCAAGATTTGTAACCAATATGCCATTATGTCAAAAAATAAGAATTTTATAATTTTTTTACACAAGAGCGAAAAAATATGTTAAAATAAAAGAAAAAGCTTTCGGAGGGAATATGAGGCTTATAAAGAAAACTCTGGCTTTTCTTCTCGCTCTTGCCCTTTTACTCTCGGTGTCCTCCTGCGTTCTGGTAAGGAGCGACCTTGAGCAGATGCAGGACAATTTTATGGATGTTATGGAAAAAATACAGAGCGCTGACAGAGAGGGAATTCTCTCGCTCCTCTCACGGGAGGCGAAGGAGCTGGCGGATGTGGAAAATCAGGTTGACGGGCTGATAAGCTATGTCAGCGGTATGATGATGTCCTCATTTACCCGCTATGCCAATACTTCGTTAAGCGAGGACTCGGAGCTTAAGGAATACCGCTATTGCTACCAATTTTCGACAACGGGCGGCACTTATCGAATGTATATCTATGAGATAGCCGGCGCAAAGGGCATGCCCGAGAGAGAGGGAATATTCTCTATTTATGTAATCAGGCGCGAGGAGGATATTTCAAACGGAGAATATCGGGGCGACGGAATGGACACCCCGGGAATACATATCGGGCTTGTAGAATGGGAGGCAGAAAAATGACCTATGTTGTAAGTGATATCCACGGTGAATATGATAAATACCGCGAGATGATAAAGAAAATCAACCTTGGCGAGGAGGACAGGCTCTATGTGCTGGGTGATGTGGTGGATAGAGGCGAGAAGCCGGTGGCGGTGCTGCGCGATATGTCCGCGAGGGCTAATGTCTTTCCCATCATAGGCAACCACGATGTTACGGCTTACTTTCTTTTAAGGAGGCTTAACAGGGAGATAACAGAGGAGAGCGCGGTGGATATGGAGAGCGAATTGCTCTCGGCTGTTGCTATGTGGCAGTCGGACGGCGGAGATACGACCCTTCGCGATTTCCGTAGCTTAAGCCCCGAGGAGAGAGAGGAGCTTTTGGAATATATCGCAAGCTTTTCGCTTTATGAGGAGGTCAGGTTAAGCGACGGCAGACAATTCCTGCTTGTACACGCGGGCCTCGGTGGCTATTCTCCCGAGAGGGAGCTGGAGGACTACTGCCTTGACGAGCTGGCGTTCTCCCGTCCCGAGCTTGATAAGGTCTATTATTCGCCCGATTTAACGGTGGTTGTTGGCCATACGCCCACCATCTCGCTCTCGGGCAGGCACGAGGTATATAAAAGTGGAAATATGGTATTTATCGATTGTGCCGCTACCTTTGGCGGCAGGCTTGCCTGCCTGTGCCTTGATAATGGCGAGGTTACATATGTATAAAGGTTGCTTACAGACTCGACACTTCTGAATAAGCCAACCGAAAATTAAAAAAGAGAAAATAAATAAAAGAGCATACAAGCAAATTTGCCTGTATGCTCTTTTTTGCTGTTGAATTGCAAAGAAGGGTTTAGTCGTCAAAATCGTCCTCGGGGAGGATTGCCTCGCCGCAGGTGGTGCAGTAGGTGCTGCCGGTGTGGCCGAGGGGCGCGACAAAGTCAGATTTGTAGAAGGCGCCGCACTTGGTGCAGGTGTGGAGGACATAGCCCGGATTTTCGCAATCAGCAGGATATGTTACGGTTGAGTATTCATGGCTGCAGTCGTCGGGAACTGTCGGAGCAGGGGGGATTATCGGAGTGCCCTCCTCGATGCCGCCGCAAACCGAGCAAATATAGTTGACATAGTTGTGAGCGCCCGTAGCGGGAATGATTTCCGTTTCCGGGTTACTGCACACACTACAGGTGCGGCGCTTCTCGCCCTCGTCGACGCAGGTCGCGGAGAGGGTTGTCCTCCAGTCGGAATACTTGTGATGGTCGGGGGACGCCTTGGTGAACTCCTCCTCGATGAACAGGCAGACCGTGCATTCGCGGTATCTTTCGCCGTCATCCTCGCAGGTTGTCTCTGTTACCACTACCCAATCGCCAAAGCTGTGTCCGTTTTTGCAGGGGTTCTCCTCGTCGGGCTTTGGCGGGTCGGCGGGAGATTGGCAGGCTGTGAGCGAAAATGCCGCAGCTATAATAAGCAGAAGCGCGATTAGCTTTTTCATAAATCTCATCTCCTAATGCTTGCTAAAATATTTTATATATTTATATTATTTTAGCGCAATATTTCATCATCATAATTATAACCCATTCGCGCCATCAAGTCAAGCGGAAAAAGCATCTTACTTCTGACAAAAAAGCGGGGATAAATATGAACAAATGATTAATGAAAATTCTTTTCAAAATTTCACAGAATTTCTGCAAATAACTGAAAAAATGAAAATTATTTTCAAAATCTGCCGCTTTCCCGATAGAAGCAATAGTATATTTATAAAATATTTAAAATATTTTGCATACAAAAAAATCTAAAAAAATTGCAAAAAGCTATTGACAAATATGGTTTTTTCTGATAAAATCGAAAATGTGAAAGTAAATTTCACAGTAAATGAAATAGATTTTCAAAAATCCGTTTGAATGACAACAAATTTAGCGAAAAAATGAAAATTATTTTCATAAATGGAAAAATGCAGGTCTGCAATTCGTTTTTTGATTGAATGATGAGGCTGTATAGCTTTTTCATCGGGCCTGTGAATTTGGTGGACTTCAGGCGATCTTGAAAAATCTTGAAAAAATCTTGAAAAATCTTGTAATTAAACCGTTGACGGGTTTTGCCATCACGGAGAAGGGAGGCAGGTTATTGAACAGGACTTTGCTGCAGGCTCAGCTCATGTACAATGAGATGGGTAAGTCAGAGCGGCGAGTCGCTGATTGGTTGTTTTCTCACTCCGGCGAGATGCTTCCGTACTCCATATCCGATCTTGCCTCGCTCTGTGAAAGCAGTGAGGCCACGATAGTCCGCTTCTCCAAGAGGCTGGGCTGTTCGGGCTACCAGGAGCTTAAGCTTAATCTTGCCAGGGAGCATGAGAAAAAGGTAATTGCCCCGATCATTACCGGCGAGGATGACGCCTACGCAATCTTTGAGAAGGTGTGTAACGATGCTTACATGTCTCTTGAGAGAACGAAGAAGACGCTATCCGCCGAGGCGATGACGAGGGCGGTGGAAGCTATATCCGGATCAAGAAGAGTGGTGCTTATTGGGCTTGGTGCCTCTGCCTCGGTGGCTGAGGATGCCTCCAACAAGTTCCTGCGCGCCGGGTGTAACTCCTCTGCATACGCAGACACGCATATGCAGGCAATAGCGGTTTCCCAGCTCCGACAGGGGGATACCGTAATAGGAATATCACAGTCCGGCTCGTCAAAGGATATAGCCGAGGCAATGAAGACGGCGAAGGCAAACGGAGCCGCCACAATTGCCATCACCTCGAGGGAAAGGTCGCCCATCGCAAGAATCAGCGATATCGTACTCCTGACCGACACCGAGGAGACAAGGCACAGCTCTCTGGGACTTAACTCCCATCTATCAAGGCTGGTTGTTATTGACGCGCTGTGCTACAGAATGGTATATCAGAACTCCGCAAGAGCCAAGGGAATTGGCAGGGAAGAGGAGGAGCTGATATCCAAGAGGATAATAGAGTGATTAGTGGCCACGCACGCCATAGCCGCTATGGTTAAATAACTTCAGTGTGCGTGCTAGCATTTTTCGGCGAGTTGGGACCCGACCCAAATCGATTTGCACGCAAATTCCCCTCAAAATGAGGACTTGGGTTGGTATAGTGGTTAGTGGTGTAGGGACCGGCGTCCTCGACGGTCCGTGTGGGATAACCCGTAAAGTATAGTGTTCAGTGGTACTCTTTATCGGTGCAAGCCCTCGGGGAGGTCTTGGTGCTGACGCACTTGTTTGTCTTGCGACAAACCACCGAAAGAGCAATCTGGGGCAATCATC
>JAFTRB010000042.1 GCA_017462445.1 Clostridia bacterium | reverse complement strand
TGGAAGAGATCCTTCGACTACGCTCAGGATGACACGGAGGGGTGGCTTCCTGCCTCATTTAAGAGATCCTTCGACTCCACTCCGTTTCGCTCAGGATGACAGAAATGTCCTGCTTCAATATGCTCACTATGGATAATCAATCACCAAGCCTCACGCATTCTCCCTCACCCGACTCCGTCGGGAGCTCCCTCCCGGAGGGAGCCTTTGGAATAGATCCTTCGACTCCGCTCAGGATGACACCCCCTTGCTTCAATATGCTCACTATGGCTAATCAATTACCAAGCCTTACGCCCCTCTGAACCTTCAAAAGAAAAAACAGCCCCGACAATGGGGCTGTTAAAAGAGGGCTGTAAAGAACCGTTGTAGGAAAAGCAGCGCGGTTAAATGAAGCTATAAAACCGCTCACTGGCTGCCCCCTCGGTCAACAAGGAATACTGTCCGTTGAAAAAGAAAGCTCTCACTCCATAAAGCAAAAACTATTGGAGAATCATTCAAGCTCCACCGGCACAAACGGCTCGAGGACAAGGGCATCCTCAAAGTCGAAGGTGGCGGGGTCAATACCGTCAAACAGACCGTAGTGCAGAGGCACAGCGCGGCCCGCGCCAAGCTCGTAGGCAAAGTCCGCCGCATCCTTGGCGTTCATATTTCCGCCAACACCGTTAATGGGAAGGAAGGCATAGTCCACACCGCCCTCGCAGAGGTCCATCACATCGTCAATGACATCATAGTTATAAAGCGTATCGCCCGAGATGTAATAGGTGCTGTCTCCATCATCAATAATCACACCGATAGCCGTCCTGCAGGTATGCTCCGCCTTAACCGAATAGAAGGTAACATTCCCCTCGCTCCACACGGTATGGGGAGAAAGAAGAACGATATTGTTCTCGCTGCCAAGCTTCTCAAGCTCATAGAATGCCGCCTCGGAGCAAAGCACGGTAATCGGCTTCTCCGCCCGACGGAACAGCTCCGAAAGAGTCTCTATATTCATATGGTCCTCGTGGGCGTGGGTGATAATTATCACATCGGGCTTCGCATCATAGAAGCTCTCGTCCATCTCCACGCGGCGCTTTTTCTCGGGGCATCTATCGCCCACCGTGTCGGTGAAATACGGGTCGACCATTATCTTAATCTCGCCATTATCAAAAAGCAGTCCTGCCTGCGTTATCCAAGTTACCTGCATATTTACCTCCAAAATGTTAAATAATGTTTACAATCAGCATTCCGACCACGCCGCTTATTACCCCGATAAGTCCGCCCGCCACCACATCACGAAGGAAGTGATAGCCAAGCAAAACGCGACACGCCCCCAGGGCAACGCCCAGAGCAAGCACCAGGGCGCCCACTATCGGCTGGACAAAGCAGAGGGACGAGCCGATTACAAAGGAGGAGAACACATGGCGCGAGGGGAAGGAGCGGTTCTTCTTACTCGGCTCCCAATCGCCAAGGGGTGACATATCATAAAGCTCCGAGGGCCTTGGAGCTGCGACAAGATTGCGGAATACCGTCACCCCGATAAAGGGGACAAGGGTGACAACCAAAAGCCCGATAGCACGGGGCAGCTCCCCTGCGGCAAGCCCAATGAGCGAGAGGGCGAAGGCCGCGGCGGTGAACGCCGTTGCGAAATAGCAGACACCGAGGAGCAGAAGGGCAAGCCACCCTTTTTCATATACCCTGCCGATATATCCCGGCATGGGCGAGAGCGAAGCGTTTTTATCCATTCTTAACTCGTCTCCTGTTCTTGATTTTTGTTATAAGCGCCTTAAGCGGCTCGGCAAGGAACAGATGCATCACAAGCGGCAATACAAGCGTCACCGCCATCATAATACCGAAGAAGGTCGGGCTTGCAAGCACATAGGCAAAGCCGAATATCGACTCACCCACCAGCCCCTCGACAAGGACAGCCGCTCCGCCAACAAGGACAAGCAGCACGCCTGCGCCTATCGCCACGGTCTTTCTCCATTTTGTCAGAGGCCTGCAAATAAACCACAGGTTAATATATCCTGCCAGAGTAGCCGAAACCATCGCCACCGCATCGCGAGCAGACCAGAAATCCGCGCCCGCAAGCTTGCCTACTATTAAAATAGCAACGATAGGCAGGAACATAGCCACCGCCGAGGGCAGGCTCTTGATGATAATTCCTTCGAGGAACGCCCCCTCGATGCGCCTCTCATTCGGCTCAAGAGCCAAGGCAACCGAGGAAATACCGATAACCACAAGTTCAAGGAACATAAAGTTGTTTGTGCCGAAGGGGTACTTTGTCACCGTGACGATGGCAAAGAGGGTAACAAGAATGGTGAATATCGTCTTCATTAAGAAGAGGCTGGAGGACTGGCGCACATTGTTGATACAGCGCCTTCCCTCGTTTACAACATCGGGCAGCGAGGCAAAGTCCGAGTTCATAAGCACGATTTGCGAAACCTGCCTTGCCACCTCCGAGCCGTCTGCCATAGCAATGGCACAGTCCGACTCCTTAAGCGCCAGGGTATCATTAACACCGTCACCCGTCATGGCAACCGTATGCCCCTTCGCCTTGAGCGCCTTGACAAGCAACACCTTTTGCTCCGGAGTAACACGCCCAAAGACGGCATAGTCGTCAACAGCCGCCACCAGATCGTCGTTTGAAATGCTCTCACAGGAGAGATATTTCTCTGCATTTATTATACCCACACGGCGCGCAATTGTTGACACGGTCCCCGCGTGGTCGCCCGAAATCACCTTCACGGTAACGCCCTGCGCCTGGAAGCGGGCTATCGTATCACGGGCAGAGGGGCGAATCCTGTCGGCTATGGCAATCAGGGCAACCGCCACACCGCGCTCGCAAGAGTCCTCTCCGACAGAAGGCACACGCGCCAGGATAAGCACGCGCTCTCCCTCCCTCGCGTGGGCTTCGATCTCCCCTTCAAGCTCCGCCGAAATGTCACAGGGAACGAAGTGGGGCGCGCCGATAGCATAGCAGCCGACCTCGGCAATATCCGCCGCCGAATACTTCCTCGCCGAGGAAAACGGCACACGGGTACGGACTTCTCCACGGTTTTTGCCAAAGTGGGCGATAAGAGCCTTGCTCGTCGCATTGATGCCGTCCTCCTCGCCCTCAAGGTATGCCATGACCCGACCAAGCTCGGAAATATCGGTCCCGTCAAGCGAGCGCACCGCAGTAACCTCCATCGTTCCGTCGGTTATAGTCCCTGTCTTGTCAAGACAAAGCACATCAGCCGAGGCAAGCATCTCGATGGAATACATATCCTGCACCATCGTCTCCTTCTTGGAAAGCTTGATAACGCTCAACGAAAGCGTCAAGGTGACAAGCAGATACATTCCCGCAGGAATCATACCGATTATAGGGCCGCTGGTGGAGCGAACGATCTCCTGCACAAGCTCCATTCCGGTATGGGTAGAGCTTGAAGCCACATTGATCCAGTTTACAATAAACGCCCCGATAGTCAAGGGAATCATAACCAGACCGATGGTCTTGATAAGCTTGTTCAAATCGCGGAAAAGGTTGGATTGGGGAGCCTTGAAGGCGCGAGCCTCCTTCTCCAGGCTGTGAACATAGTTGTCCTCGCCAACCCTGTCAACCCTGGCATAGACAGTACCGCTGACAAGGAAGCTTCCCGCCAGGATCCGGTCGCCGGCCTGCTTCTTTATCGGCACGCTCTCGCCTGTCAGCATCGACTCGTTAGCCTCGCAGACACCGTCCACAACGATAGCGTCGCACAGCACCTGCCTACCAAGCTCCACGCGCATCAGCTCGCCTAGCACGATCTCCGAAGAGTCAATATCAAGAAGCGCCCCATCACGCACAACCGTAGCCCGAGGGTCGGTAGTCACCGACAGCTTCGCCACGGCTCGCTTGGCGCTCGCCTCCTGCCAGATGGCAATAAGCACATTCGGCACAACCACAAAAAGATATGTAAGGTTGGAAATCAAGCCCACCGACACCAGCACCACCGTCACGATGGCATATATCAGGTTGAACCAGGTAAGAAGATTGTCGCAAACTATCCTCAAATAGCTCTTGCCCGCCTCGGTCTTGGCATTATTCACGCGCCCGGCCTCAACCTCCGCGCGCACCTGTGCCGCCGAAAGCCCGACAAGCACCTCCCCCGAGGAGGAAAGCACCGCCCCAGCGGCACCGCCGGCATTGTCGGAGTCGACAGCCTCGCCAATATTCCTTTCCACGGAAGCGCCCCCGCCCTCATCCGGCGAAAGCATCTCCCTCTCATATATAAATCTATTCACAACTATCCCTCTCGAATAATTTTGTCACTATAATACTATCAAAATATAGAGAAAAAGTCAACTGTAAATATTTTAATATTTAATACCCTCACTTTTTAAACAATTATGTTGCTCGCTTTAACACACTTTGTATAATTGTTGTTAAAAAACAAATGCCAACTTTATTGCATTTTGAAAATATTTTATTCCCTTTCGCACATATTATATTGCATTTTGGGGCACACTATGATATAATTATATCATCACAACGAAAGCAAGAGGATGCAAAAATGTCAATTAGTTACAACAAACTTTGGAAATTGCTCATAGACAGAGATATGAGCAGAACTGAAATGCGTCTAAAAGCTGGCATTTCTACAAAAACACTTGCCAAGCTTGGAAAAAATGAAAATGTGAATACCGATATTTTAGTTAAAATTTGTACCTCTTTAGACTGTAATATCGGAGATATTATGGAAATCACTGAAAACAAAAAAAGCTCAACGACCAACTGAACAAGGAAGTGTTTATGGAAGCCTTCAAAATTGATATTAAAGAAAACGATATTTTTCATTTGAATAATGACTTGCTAGCAATTCTTCTTAAAGACCGTACAACAGGCAAAAATATAATATGGGCAACGGATAATTACAGACATAAAGGGTTTGGATATCAATTCCATGACCACATTACAATACAAGCCATCACCGGTTATCATGGTGGCGTTATTAAGCCACGCATTAAGAAATCCAAGAAAGAACAGGCAGAACGCATTAGAAACAAAGCCGAAGTATTCACTCCTTCTTGGATCTGCAACAAACAAAATAATCTCGTCGATAACGCATGGTTCGGTACGGACTTTGTGTTCAACGAGGAAATAGA
>JAFTRB010000041.1 GCA_017462445.1 Clostridia bacterium | reverse complement strand
ATTAAAACGGGTGCGGACATTGCCACCCTGGGTGAATTCTATGCAAGAGCATACTTTGAGAAGCTGGGCAAGAAGCCCGCAGTGCTCTACGGACCTGCCTACAAGGGAATTTCCCTTTCGGTTTCTGCGGCGGTTGCTCTTTCCAAGAACGAGCTTAATGTTCCCTTCTTCTTCAACAGAAAAGAGGTTAAGGACCACGGCGAGGGCGGAGTATTCGTCGGCTATGTACCGCAGGCAGGCGAGGAGATAGTTATCATCGAGGATGTTATCACCGCAGGCACCGCTATCCGCGAGTCCATGGAGATCCTCTCCCATCTCGAGGGAACAAAGGTTGTAGCAACCTTTATTATGGTCAACCGCAAGGAAAAGGGTCAGGGCGACAAGGGCGCAATGGAGGAGATTGCCGAGCAGTTCGGCTTCCCCGTTTACTCCATCGTTGATGTATACGATATAATCGAGTACCTCGAGGAGGACCCCGCCAACGCCGAGAATGTTGAAAGAATTAAAAAGTACCTTGAGGTCTATGGAGCAAAGGCATAATGAGAAATCTCATTGATATACTTGATTTTTCCACCGAGGAGATAGACCATCTTATCGAGGTGGCAAACGATATAATCGCAAGACCGGAAAAGTACCGCGATGTCTGCCACGGACGGATTATGGGAACTCTGTTTTTCGAGCCGTCTACCCGTACGCGCCTGTCCTTCACCTCGGCAATGATGTCGCTTGGCGGCTCGGTGCTTGGCTTTGACAGCGCGGGCAATTCCTCGGTATCCAAGGGAGAAACGGTGACAGACACCGTTCGTATGGTATCCGCCTACACCGATATAATAGCAATGCGTCACCCGAAGGAGGGAGCGCCTATTGCCGCGTCCCGTGTGGCAACAGTTCCAATAATCAACGCGGGAGACGGCGGTCATTTCCACCCCACACAGACCCTTACCGACCTGCTTACCATCTCGCGCAAGTTCGGCCACTTTGACAATCTCACCGTAGGACTCTGCGGCGACCTCAAATACGGCAGAACGGTACACTCGCTTATCTCGGCTATGTCGAGATACGAGGGCGTAAAATTCGTGCTGATCGCCCCCGAGGAGCTAAAGCTCCCCGATTATGTCAAGGAGGAATTCCTTGGCGAGAGTGGGTGCGAGTACCGCGAGACCACCTCGCTGGAGGAGGCGATCCCCGAGCTTGATATCCTCTATATGACAAGGATTCAGCAGGAGAGATTTGAAAGCGTGGAGGAGTACAACCGACTTAAGGACTCCTACGAGCTGAACAGAGCCAAGCTGGAAAACGCGAAGGAGACCCTCTCCATACTGCATCCCCTACCCCGTGTCAACGAAATCAATGTAGATGTCGACGATGACCCGAGGGCGCATTACTTCGACCAGGCGGCATTCGGAAGATATATTCGTATGGCTCTTATACTTATGCTCCTCGAAACCGAGGGGGTTGATGACAGAAGAACAAGAGGCGAGGAAAATCCCGCGCTTGAATGCAAGAACCCCCACTGTCTCTCCAGAAGCGAAAGAGGTATTAAAAAGCTCTTTGACGGCAACCGTTGCATCTACTGCGACCAGACCGCAGAGAGGAAATAAAAGAATAAAACAAAAAGGATAGGCTTTAGCCATCAACCCTCGGTTGTGGCGCCTATCCTTTTTTCTATTCGTGTATTTCGCAATGCTCCATAGCATATTCAATAAACATACTTATCAAATCATTGCGTGAGCGATTTGTCCTTTTCGCGATATCCTCCAGCTTCGCTATGATATCCTCTCTGATTCTGACCGAAAAGGTCTTGTAGCCATCCTCGCCCTTTTTAGTTATAATAAGCTTTTCCTTTGGCTCTAACATATGTTACATCACCTCACTTAAATTATAACTTGACAAACATCAAACTTATATGATATATTTATAACATATATTATGTTATTATTATAACACCACAAGGAGGTTGTATGCCAAGCAACAAGGGACTTGCCGAGGCTAACAGAGCGAAGAAGGATGAATTTTACACACAGCTTTCCGACATTGAGGTTGAAATCAAGCACTATCGCAAGCATTTCCTTGGAAAAACCGTTCTTTGCAACTGCGATGATCCTTTTGAGAGCAACTTTTTCAAGTATTTTGCTGTCAACTTCAACTTTCTCGGAATAAAAAAGTTAATTGCTACCAGCTACAATTCCTCTCCAATGGTTGGAGAGCAATTCTCCATATATGACCTGTCCGAATTTGCAGGAGAAGGAACAGGAAGAGCATATAAAATCGAAATAACCGAGGTTGTTGATACAAACGGCGACGGCTCTATTGATCTTGCAGATGTGGAATATCTTCTTCGCAATAAGAAGAATGCGCTTACAAAGCTTAAGGGGAACGGAGACTTTCGCTCTGATGAATGTATAGAAATCCTAAAGGAGGCAGACATTGTCTGCACCAATCCCCCCTTCTCGCTCTTTCGCGAATATGTGGCTCAACTTATAGCTTTCGGGAAGCAGGTCCTCTATTTCCAGCATCCTCCCAAGGCTTGCGTGTACATCTGCTACTACTGCAATCATCTAAACCTCACTAATGCAAACATTTATTTACATCAATATTTATTTTCTTAACACGCTCAGGGGCCTCACTTGTTAATCACCTTTGCCGAGCATCCCGAAAATGCATATGTGCTGGAGCTTGCAACTTTGCCGTGGAGCCGTATTTCTACAAGCGCGTGGTCATTCTCAAAGGCATGGGCGGCTATGTACTTTATGCTCCCTGGCAGGTCAATGCTCCTCAGGCTGATACAGCCGGACAGCGCCCTCTCGCCAATCTCGCGTATCCCCTCGGCAAGCGTAATAGTCTTTAGCGAAAAGCAGAGCGCGAAGGAGGAATTGCCGAGTATTTCTACGCTTCCCGGCACACTCGCCTCCTTAAGCGAGCCGCAGCCGGAAAAGGCCTTCTCTCCAAGCTCCAGCAGCCCCTCGGGAAGCTCGATTTTCTTTATTTTCGTGCCAAAAAAGGCACTCTCGCCAATAGATTTCAATGTTGTCGGAAGCTTTACCCCGGTAATACCCGAGCGGCAGAACACTCCCTGCGGCAGCGATGTGACACCTCTTGGAATATCAACCGTTTTAAGCTTTGCGCATTCGGAAAAGGCATAGCTACCGAGAGAGCATAAGCCCCTGGGCAGATTTGCGGCCTCTAGCCGCCTGCAATCAAAGAAGGCGTGAGCGCCAATGCGCTCCAGGCTGTCGGGCAGAGATATTCTTGCAAGATTCAGGCACCCCAAAAAGGCACCTGTGCCTATGGCGGTTATTCCCTCTGGAAGGTTAACCGACTTTATCCCGCTCTTCTTGCCGAAGGCCCTGGCTCCGATCTCCTTGATCCCCCTCGGCACATTAACCGTCTCACTGTCGCCAAGATATCTTATAAGAATACCGTCCTCAACGCGGAATTCGGGCGGTATTTCCTCCTCCTCGACAGTCTCCACCACCGAGGGAAGCTCCGAGGAATATAGCTCGCTTACAAGACCGCCGTCAATCAGCCTCTCACAGCGCAGAACCTCGGCATCGCTGCTATTCAACATAACAAGAAACAGGGCAACCGCCATCCTGGCAAAGCCATCCGCCATAAGTCCGCGGGTGGTTAGTGTGTAAATGGCATTATTGACCTTCAGCCTCTCGTTTTCATCGGGGTTGGTAAGCTCTGCGAGAAGCCCGTATCGCGCCCCGAGGGCAAGCATATTCCTTACCGCCTCATATCTCTCTCCGGGTAGAATATCCGTGGCAACCGCAGAGAGTGTCTTGGCGGCGGAGGCGGTCATCCTGCCCCCAAGCTCCCCTCGCCAATAGTCACCAAGCCTCCGCCCGGCATCAATAATAATATCTCTCATTTTGTCACCTTTTGTTTACATTTCTTATAATCACCAAGCACCCGTGTTAAATTAACCCACCAAGAGTTATACCTTCTCAACAGGCCTCTTTTCGGGATTCCAGCTTGCGCCAAACAAATCCCAAAGCGCAAGGCCGCCCTCCTTGTAGATGGTTAAGCGCTTGCAGCCTCTAAAGGCATCTGCACCAATTTTCTTAACACTCTTAGGGATAGTAATGCTCTCAAGACCGGTGCATTCGTCAAAAGCCTTTTGACCAATTGTCTTAAGACCCGAATTTATCACCACGGTAGCCAGCCCAAAGCATTCCGCGAAGGAACGATCTCCTATCGAATCAACGCTTGAGGGAAGCTCCAGGCTTGTCAGGTTTCTGCAAGCACAAAAGCTGAATTTTCCAATCCTCTTCACGGTGTCTGGAATAACGATTTCAGTAAGACCGATGCACCCGGCAAAGTCGTTGTCCTCTATCGATGTTATACCGCCCGAGATGGTAACGCTTTTAATCTCTGTGCAGGAGCTGAGGAAGCCAAAGGGAACCTTTCTTCCCTTTATTGTTACGCTTTTAAGAGATTTTGGTATGTAATAAGAAGAGGTATCACTATTTCCCGAGGTATAACTGTACCAGCTCTGCTTTACCTCAATGCAGCCACTGGCCTCAAAGCCGAAAACATATCCCAGGGGCTTGGATTGCATACCATCATCAAAAGCGTTACCGGATACAGTAATTGCCTCAAGACCTGTGCAGCCCTGCAAAGCGCAGGAGCCGATTTTTGTCACATTGTCGGGAATAACAAGGCTCTTAAGCTTCTTACATCCATTGAAAGCAAATCTATCTATACTAGTAACTCCGCTACCAATGCTCACGCTTACAAGGCTGGTACAGCCCTCAAAGGCACGAAGTCCAATCGTCTTTACGCTATCGGGCAGAGTGATGCTTGAGAGCGAGGTACATCCGCAGAATGCATCCTCCTCGATGCTCACAACGCCCTCGGGGATATTAACATATCCAATCAGGCTGCGCTGCCTGAATGCATTTTTACCTATTGCCGTAACTCCGTCAGGAATTAATATATTCATAGAGCCATTCCGCGGCCTATAAGCAGTCTCCCTTGACTCAAAATAGCTATCACTTGCTACATTTGTGCCAACAACAACCCTATCAACAATAAAAACATCACGGTAATACAGCTTAATATGCTCATCATATGTGTTAGCGCCTATGGTGGTAATACCGCTTGAAATGCCCAAGGACATCATTCCGGTGCAGCCAATAAATGCCCCCTCGCCAATGTCGGTTACGGTATTTGGCATT
>JAFTRB010000040.1 GCA_017462445.1 Clostridia bacterium | reverse complement strand
GCGCAGGCGGAGCAAAGCCGAGGAACGAAGTGACGAAGGGATCTAGTAAGGATTATAGCCTACCTATCCTTTTGTTACTTTTCGCTACAAAAGAAAGAGATCCTTCGACTTCGCTCAGGATGACAGGAACGCCCTGCTTCAAATTGCTCACTATTGCTGAGCAATTACCAAGCCTTACGCATTCTCCCTCACCCGACTCCGTCGGGAGCTCCCTCCCGGAGGGAGCCTTAAAGAAGAGATCCTTCGACTCCACTCCGCTCCGCTTTGGGTGACGGAACTTCTCGCCACCGATGGCAAGCCGTCCTTCACTCTCTGTTCACCTACCACTATACACTACCAAAAAGTAAATGTCAATAAAATTGTGCGCATTTTTTGTTGTTTTTGCCAAGAAATCTGTAAAAATGCTAAATATAATATTAAAGATAGGTATTTACTCTTTTCTTGAAGGGTGATAAAATATAAAAGACGGAGTATAACCGATGCACACCCCTCGGTCAGGCTCCCTTATTAACCATTGTATTTTATATTAAAGGAGAAAAATTATGGCAAACATCACAGTAGCAATCGTCGGTTGCGGAAGAATTGCTCAGGGCGCTCACTTCCCTGCCCTTGCAGCAATTCCCGGCGTACGCATTAAGTATGCCTGCGATCTCATTATCGAGAAGGCACAGGCTATGAAGGAGAAGTACCCCGATATGGTTGAGGAGGTTATCACCGACTACCACATCGCCCTCGCTGACCCCGAGGTTCAGGCGGTATTTGTCCTTACCCCCAACTATGCCCACTACACGGTAACAATGGACTCACTCAGAGCCGGCAAGCACGTAATGTGCGAGAAGCCCGTAACCGTCAGCTATGCACTCTCCTGCGAGATGGCAGAGGAGGCAGAGAAGCAGGGCCTTATGCTCAACATCGGTGTTTGCAACAGATATCACCAGTCGGTTGTAGAGCTTGAAAGGCTTAACAGAGAGGGCAAGTTCGGCAACATCTACCACGTATGCTGCTCCTTCCGTCGCTTCCGTTCCATCCCCGGTCTGGGCGGCGACTTCACAACCAAGAGCCAGTCGGGCGGCGGTGTGCTTATCGACTGGGGCATTCACTTCCTTGACCTCATTCTCTTTATTCTTGGCAGCCCCAAGCTCAAGAATCTCACCTGTGACGCCTACTCCGAGATGGCAAAGGATATGACCGCGTACAAGTATCACGGAATGTGGGCGGAGGACACCTCGGATGTAGTAAACGGAACCAACGATGTTGACGACTTCATCACCGGATATATCAGAACAGAGAACGCATCCATCTCCTTCAACGGCGCTTGGGCGCAGAACCTGGACAAGGATGAGATGTATGTAGACTTCCTCGGTGACAAGGGTGGCGCAAGGCTCACCTACTGCGACCAGTTCTTCTTCTCGGATGGCGCAACTCTTGAAAGCTACACCACAAGCCACGAGATACCCAATATGTACGAGCTGGAGGATGCCGCCTTCTTCGAGTCTATCGCGACGGGCGTAAAGAACAGAAACAACATCGTAAACATTCTCGAGAGCATGAAGCTTCTCGATGCACTCTACCGCTCGGCAGAGGTGAGAGAAGAAATTACTCTTTGAGGTGATCGATGAAAATCGGCTTTATTGACTATTATTTAAGTGAGTGGCACGCAAACAACTATCCCACCTGGATAAAGGAGATATGCGAAAGAGACGGAGCGGATTTTGAGCTTGCCTACGCCTGGGCAGAGCTTGACACCTCGCCGCTGGACGGAGTGACCACCGCGGAGTGGTGCGCGAGGTTTGGCGCGGAAAAATGCGATACGCTTGCGGAAATTTGCGACAAAAGCGACGCTCTGCTCATTCTTTCCCCCTCAAATCCCGAGAAGCATTTGCCCTATGCAAAAATAGCTCTCACCTATGGGAAGCCCACCTACATCGACAAGACCTTTGCCCCCTCGGTAAAGGAGGCGGAGGAGATCTTCGCCATCGGTGAGGCTCATTCCACTCCCGTATTCTCCTCCTCGGCGCTCCGCTATGCAAAGGAGCTTGCCCTTTTCAAGGGCGAAAGGGAGGTCTGCATTACAGGCGGAGGCAGCAACCTCGCCGAATACATAGTTCACCAGGCAGAGATTGCCGAGACGCTGATGGGCGTTGGAGTTTGCAATGTGGAGTACACGCCGGGCAAGGATGGCAAGCGCTTCACGCTCCACTATGCCGATTCAAGGCGGGTTGAGATGCTCTATCACCCCGAGCTTGACTTTACCCTCTCCGGCGCAGGGCGAACCGAGATATGCTCGGGCAGCTTCTTTATCGATTTGCTAACCGACATCCTCGCCTTCTATAAGAGCGGCAAGCCCCCAATTCAGCCCGCCGACACAATCGAGGTAATGAGAATACGCGAGTGTGCGCTCGCCCTTACAGAATAACTAAACCCGAAAGGAAATTGATATGAAAATAGGAGTAATTACCGATTGCTTCAAAAAAGGTGTTGCGGAGAGCCTCTCCCTCGCCTCCTCCCTTGGCTTTGACGGTATACAGATTTACGCAACCGGCGGCGAGTTTTCGCCCGAGGCGATGAATGACGAGGCGATTGCCGCCTTTAATTCCCGTCTTGCCGAATGCGGTCTGTGTGTCAGCGCGCTTTGCGGTGACATGGGCGGTCACGGCTTTGAAATAGAGGCAGACAACCCCACCCGTGTTGAAAAAACCAAGGCTATTATAGACCTCGCGCGCAAGGTTGGCGCGCCTGTTGTCACCACGCATATAGGCGTTATCCCGAGCGATCCCACCGACCCGACCTACATAGCTATGCTTCGCGCGCTTACCGCCTGCGGAGAGTATGCAAAGAGCCGGGGCGTTACAATGGCGATCGAGACAGGTCCCGAGGATGCAGTGACACTCTCCGGCTTTGTTAATGCCGCGGGAGACGGTGTTGGGGTAAACCTCGACCCTGCAAACTTTGTTATGGTAACGGGGCAGGACCCCGCAGCAGCGGTTCGCCTGCTTGGCAAGAAGATCGTCCACACCCACCTCAAGGACGGCAGAATGCTTAAGAAGACCGAGCCAAAGATCATCTACGGCCACTTTGCCGATGGAGGAATCGAGGCGCTCAATGTGGCAGACTTCTTCATTGAGACTCCTGTTGGAGAGGGTGATGTAAACTGGGACGAGTACATTGCGGCTCTGCGAGAGATCGGCTACGATGGCTTCCTCACAATCGAGCGTGAGACCGGCGATGACCCGACCGCTGACATAATCAAGGCTCGCGATTTTGTTGTCGAGCGCGGATACATTTAAGGAGATAATATGAAATATTGTGTAACGAGCTACAGCTTTTCAAAATTCATAAAGCAGAACGGCTGTGACTATATTCGTATCTGCGACGAGGCAAAGGAGATGGGGTTTGATGGCATCGAATTTATCAACCTGGACGGCTTCGACTCGAGCATAGACCCCCTCACCGAGGCTGTAAAAATCAAAGAGCATTGCGAGAAAATCGGACTTGAAATAGTCTCTTACACGGTCAACGGAAACCTGCTTGCCGAGGATATCGAGGGAGAGGTCAGAAGGCTGAAGGGCTGTGTTGATGTTGCCGAGGCGCTGGGCGCCAAGGTAATGCGCCACGATGTTGCTTACAGCTTAAAGAAAATACCCAATTACAGCTACAAGGATGCCATAGCGGACATGGTCCCCTACATTCGGGAGATAACCGAGTATGCCGAGAAGAAGGGAATCCGTACCTGCGTGGAAAACCACGGATATATCTTCCAAGCGCCTCTCAGAGTCGAGGAGCTTATCAAGGCGGTAAACCACCCGAATTACGGCTGGCTAATCGACCTCGGCAACTTCCTCTGCGCAGACAGTGACCCGAGCATTGCCGTGGCAATCGCCGCCCCCTATGCTGTGCATGTACACGCAAAGGACTTCATCTACAAGAGCGGTGACATGCCCCGTCCCGAGGGCTTCTTCGGCACTGCCGCGGGCAACCACCTGCGCGGAACAATTGTCGGTCACGGCGTAGTTCCCATAGCCAAGTGTCTCCGCACAATCAAGGCGTCGGGCTATGACTCCTATCTCTCGGTCGAGTTCGAGGGAATGGAGGAATGCCTCCCCGCTATAAAGAACGGTCTTAACTTCCTCAAGACCACATACGAGTCTATTAAGTAAATAATTATTTACACTTCGCCCTTATAATTCAACACGGGTGCGGTGCAAAAAAAGAGAGCTTGGCGCGCCAAGCTCTCTTTTTTCTTTTTATGCTTCCGAGCCGTCAAGCTCTCCCAGAGCAAATCTTACTCCTGCCATTGCATCGGGCGCATAGGAATCCGCGCCAATTTTTGTCGCATACTCCTCGGTTAAAACCGCGCCTCCGACAAGAACCTTAACACCGGGGAGGCTTCTCTTAAGAAGCGCAACCGTCTCGCTCATAGCGGGGAGCGTGGTTGTCATCAGGGCGCTAAGCCCAACAAAGCGCACCTTTGTCCTGACCGCCTCCTCGACAATTTTTTGCGGCGGCACATCCCGTCCAAGGTCAATGACAGAGAAGCCATAGCTCTCAAACACAAGCCGAACAATATTCTTCCCGATATCGTGTATATCTCCCTTTACCGTAGCCAGGAGTATACTCCTCTCGGGATTTGTCCCCTCCCCCTCGGGCAGAGAATCACGAACGACACCGAAGGCGGCAGCAGCAGCCTCGGCGCTTCTTAAAAGCATGGGAAGATATATCTTCTTTTTCTCAAAGTCCTCTCCCACCCTATCAAGCGCGGGAATGATCCTTTGGTTTATTATATCAAGCCCCGCCTCTTTGCCAAGCAAAAGACGGCATTCGGAGGCGCTGGCATCCTTAATTCCGCGAACAATCGCTTCCTCGAGGCTCATTTTTTCGCATACGGTTTCCCCTTTTTGCGACACAGTGCTGACTGCGCCAACCTCACGCACACCGCCTATGTATGCGGCACAGCCCTCATCTCTGCCACTCAAGGCAAGATATGAAAGATAGGCGTTCATCATCTCGGGCGAGGACGGGTTTATTATAGCCAGATCAAGACCGCCGAAGAGCGCCGCCGTAAGGAAGGCGGAGTTCAATGTCGCCCTGGCAGGAAGTCCAAAGGATACATTAGAAACACCGAGCGAGGTATATAGCCCCATCCCGTTCAGCCTTTTTACCGTCTCTAGAGTAACGAGGGCATTTTTATCTCCCGAGGCAACGGTCAAGGCAAGCGGATCGAACACAAGCTCCCGCCTGTCGATGCCGTATTCCTCCGCCCTGCGAATAATCCTCTCGGCAATCGCCACACGCCCCTCTACCGTCTCGGGTATTCCCTCCTCGTCCATAGTAAGGGCGATAAGCACGCCGCCGTATTTGTTGACAAGAGGAAGAATGCTGTCCAGGCTCTCCGCAGAACCGTTTAACGAGTTGACAAGCGGCTTGCCGCAGTAGCGGCGCATTGCCCCCTCCAGAACCTCGGCTCTACCCGAATCGATTTGAAGCGGAAGGCTTGACACCGACTGAATAAGCTCTACCACCGAGAGCATCATTTTCGCCTCGTCAATGTCGGCAAGCCCCGTGTTTATATCAAGGATATCCGCCCCCGCATCCTCTTGCGCAAGTGCCTCCTCGGCAAGGTAGGAAAGTCTGCCCTCCCGTAGCGCCGCCTTCACCTTCGCCTTTCCGGTTGGGTTAAGCCTCTCGCCTATCAGAAGCGGCCTGTCTCCGATGGAAAGAGAATGAGTAAAGGAGGAAATCAGTGTTTTTTTCTTTCGCTTACGCTCCAAAAAAGGGACATCTTTTGTCACCTTTTTCAGTTCCTTGATATATTCGGGAGTTGTGCCGCAGCAGCCACCGAGGATAGATGCGCCCATCTCGGCAAGTTCCCTCATAAGGGGAGCGAACTCCTCAGCCCCGAGGTCATATACCGTTCTTCCGTTTTCGTATCTCGGCAAGCCTGCGTTGGGGTTAACCACCACGGGAACGCTGGCATATTCCAAAAGCTCCCTGACCGTGTCAAGCATCTCGCGAGGTCCAGAGGAGCAGTTTATTCCAAGAGCGGCGACACCGAGCCCCTCCAGGGTAGCCACCACAGCTCCAACATCCGCACCGCTCATCAGCTTTCCGTCAGAGCCAAAGCTTAAGGTGACGACCACGGGAAGCTCGCTATTCTCCTTCGCGGCAAGCACCGCAGCCTTCGCCTCATAAAGGTCACTTACCGTTTCAATCAGAATAAGGTCACAGCCAAGCCCGCTTGATGCGCGCACCGTGTCGGCAAAAAGCGATACCGCATCCTCAAAATCCAAGTCACCAAGAGGGGAAAGCATCCTTCCGGAGGGGCCGATATCAAGGGCGACAAAGCCGCCACCGCACTCCGCGACAGCCTGCTTTGCAAGCGAAACAGAGGAAGAAAGAAGCTCGCGGTAGTTGCTGTACTTCCCGGAATTTATGCCAAAGCTGTTGGTCTTGATTATATCCGCTCCGGCAAGGAGATACTCGCGATGGAGGGCGAGAATTTCCTCGGGCCTGTCAATATTCAAGCATTCGGGCGCCATGCCGGCGCCAAGGACACCGCGGGAGACAAGCGTAGCCCCCGTACCGCCGTCAAAATACAGTCTTTTGTTTTTTATTTCTTCAAGAAAAAGAGACATCAGCCCCTCCTAAAAAGAGAAATTCGTTGTTCATTCGGGCGTTATCCGTAACACCCCTTAATTGTTGCTTTCTGCCCGCAGAACGCCTACAAAGGCAGTTACCGTCTTTTTCGGCAGAGCGAGGCCGCTCTCGGTGTAGCGAATTCCAAGCGTTCTGTCAGCACCAAGGAGGCGAACTATCCATTCGCCAAGAGAAAGAGGCAAATCACCGTAGCCGGGCGAAAAGCGGTTCTTTGGGCCAAGCCCACACAGGCGCGCCTCGTCCATAGCATAGTCGCATACCCCCTCGATCAGGGCATCGGCAAGCGAGTCGGCATAGAACTGCCAGCTGACGCTCTCGGGGCCAAGTCGGCCGATAAGCCTGTCAAGGGAGAATCCAAGGGTTGCAGCCAGAAGAAGAACACGGTCGCAGCCACGGAATGCCCTTGCCAAGGAGCGGCTCTCAATCCTACGCTCATTAATTATTACGGCGTCATCAAGCAAAGTGAGAGGCAGAAGCATAAGGCTATAACAGGCAGACACCGATTCCTTCAGCTTGTCGTAAACAATTCTTGGCATATCCGAAGCCTCGCCGCCCAGCCTTGCCGCCAGCTCTCTTTGGTCTATTTTGATATCATCAAACGGTATTTTCTTAACACGGGTACCGCCAAACCCCTCAATCGCGCTACTCATCGATTATCGAGGAGATGTTGCTTTTGATTGCCCTTGCGATATCGGGGCGATTCATCGAATAGATATGCACCGCATTAAAGCCGTTGGCGTACAGGTCAATTACCTGCTCGGTGGCATAGGCTATTCCCGCCTGCTTCATCGCCTCGGGCTTGTCCCCATAGCGGTCAATAAGCCGCAGAAACCTCTGTGGAAGAGCGCTGCCCGAGATGGCGGCAATCCTCTTTATCTGCCTTGCATTCGTTACAGGCATTATGCCGGGCACGACAGGCACATCTACGCCTTTGCGCATAAGGCGGTACATAAAGTTGTAAACCACATTATTGTCGAAAAACATCTGTGTTGTAAGAAACTCACAGCCCGAGGCGACCTTGATGCGGAGCGCCTCAATATCCTTCTCTCCGCTCTCGCTTTCGGGATGGCTCTCGGGGTAGCAGGCTCCTCCTATGCAAAAGCCGCCATAGTCGCGTATCTGCTCCATAAGATCGCTTGCGTAGCGGTATTCTCTGGGCGAAGTGCTGTCCATTCCCTCGGGCATATCCCCTCGCAGGGCGAGAATATTCTCGACTCCCTTTGCCTTAAGCGTGTCGAGCATTTCCCTGACTCCCTCTCTTGTTGCCGATATACAGGACAGATGCGCAAGCGGAGTTACCCCCTTGCTCCTTATTCTCTCGGCAATGTCGGCGGTGTAGCTGTCGGTGCTTCCGCCCGCGCCATAGGTTACGCTCATATACCCCGGGCGAAGCTCTGCAATCTCCAGGGTAGCTCCAAGAATTGACTCATATGTCACCTCGCTCTTGGGCGGAAAAACCTCAAAGGAAAGCGAGGGATGCTTTCCGGAAATTATATCTATGATCTTCATATATCCTCCTAAAGCCAAAGACGGAGGAAGCCCTCCGTCTATCAGCCTTGTAATTATCTCTCGCCAAGGACGGCGACGGCTCAGCGCCCTTCCGCCTCAGTGAAAAGGATCAGCAATTAATTGCCACTCATAAAGGAATTACAGTATCTGACCGAGCTGTTATAGGTGTCAACCATGTTGTCAAAGCTGTCCTTTGCCGCGCCTGCTCCGTCAACGGTGAAGTCCACGCCCTCGATGAAGGCATAGCAGCCAATCAACGCCTCGCGATAGTTCTCTGCCGTGGCAACCGCCTCGACCGCAAGAATAAACCTTGTCGCCTTGACGACGCACTCCTTCATTTGCTCCTCGACCTGTGCCATCTCGGCAAGAGCCTCCTGCATTCCCGCATAGTCGGGTATGTAGTGCTCGGAGATCAGGAGATTGTCGATCTCGTTCTTAAGCATCTTGCGAATCGAATACTCCTGCGCATTGATCATCTCATTGACCTTGTCAAGCACGCCGGAGGTATATTTCTCCTTGATTGCAAGCTGGGAGCTCATAGAGGAGTAGGAGTTGTATGCGCCTGTAACACCGGGATAGCCACGGTCGATGAAATCGAGATAGCTTGCAGCCAAATCAAGCTTTGCGCGAAGCTCGGTGTAGCTCTCCAAATCAAGCTGCTCAGCCGCCGATACGGCCTCCATAAAGGCGAAACACTTGTCGATGGTATCCTCCAGCTCGCTCTTCATTGCAGCAAGGGTAACAAGGGCTGCGGCAATGTCGGGATGGGTAGTATCCAGCTCCCTCGCCTTAGCCTCGGCTCCCTCTATGGCAGCCATTCTGTCTCCTATGACAATGTCGGAAATCCCATTTACCTGGGCAACAAAGCTCTGGGCATCCCGATCGGTCTGGCTGAGTATATCGCCCATTTTTAGCATACCTGCATACAGGGAGTAAACCTCAGCCCTCTGCTCCTCAGTCAATTCAAGATAGATGCTACTTGCCTCATCATAGGCCTCCCACTTCTCAGTGTATGTGGTAGCGTTGTCCAGCTCAATCAACGCCGTCCTATAATCATCTGTGGTGACAGCCGCCACATTAAAGCAAAACAGCCCAAGCAACAGTGACACCGATAACAAAAGAGCCAAAAATCTTGTCGAACGCTTCATATATCCTCCCCTTGGGAAATCCCATTTATTTTTTCTTCTATATATATTATATATAAAAACTGTGAATTTTTCAATAGGAATAGAAAAGTTTTTACAATCGGCCTTTCAGCTCGCAAAAACCGCCACACACCAACCGAAGGCAAGCCCAGCCCGTGTCATCCTGAGCGGAACGGAGTGGGGTCGAAGGATCTCTTAAATGGTGAAGTTTGCTTCGCAAGTGAAGTTTTGCCCCTCGGCAAAGTGAAGTTTCTATCGAAGTGAAGTTTTGCCTTATGGCAAAGTGAGTTGTTGTAGGAACGCACCCTCTCCTAGTCATCAAAGTTTGCACGCAAACTTGAAGCGAAGTCGAAGGATCTCTTTTCAAGGCTCCATCCGGGAGGGAGGTGGGTTTTGTGTTAATACAGCACGCCAGGATAAAACATTGCTCTCGCACAAAACACGGAAGGAGCCCGCGAAAAGAATTGTACCCTCTCTGTAAGCCCAGTCAATCAAGAGCAAGCGATAGTTAAGCCTTCCCCCGTGGGATGAAAGTAAAGATATCCGCTTGCGCGTCTATCTTGGTATGAG
>JAFTRB010000039.1 GCA_017462445.1 Clostridia bacterium | reverse complement strand
CTCTCTTAAACTCCAATTTGAATACAAAATGGCGATTAAATCCATAGATCTAACCGCCATGCTGTTCTGCGCTCTTTTTAAGCTCACAAATATTTTCGATTTTTTCTTAAAACCTATTGACTTTATTTAGCAGGTTTTTTGCTTTTTATATTGAAAAAAGCTTTCTGCTATTGTATAATGAAAAAAGGGAATGCTATTCTACCCTGTTATTTCCTATTATTTATGGAAGAAATCAGAGTAAACACAAAAGGAGTGCATTATGATGCTTGAAAAATACAATATGGAGCAAAGGGGCTCTATAACAAGCTGGGACGAGGCTATGCCTCTCGGTAACGGAAGGCTTGGCGCGCTTGTATACGGAGATGAGGAAATTCGCCTCTCGCTTGACAGAGTGGATCTCTGGGACTCCCGACCTGCGCCTGCAACGCTGGAGGAGGGCTTTAATTATAAAAATTTGGTAAGGCTTAAGGAGAGCGGCAAAAAGGAGGATTGGCTTGAGCTTACCCGTCTTTTTGACACCGTGTATCGCGCTACCGCCTACCCGTCAAAGGTGACTGCCGGAAGGCTTGAGCTTTCCTTTAAGGAGAATTTTTCTCCAAGCTTCTCCCTCTCGATTGCCGATGCTGTAACGAAGGTGTGCGACGAAAATAGCGATGTACGGCTTGAGGGCTTTATGAGCGCCACCGAATTTGTAGGCGTCTTTCGCATCAAGGGCGAATACAGCATGGATATTCATATACCAAGCTATATTTCAAAGAGTGCCGAGGATGAGGCCAATTCCTCGGGCATATGCAACGAGAGGGGGCTTGGATATCCCCCGGCCGAGATAGTTAAGGACGGCGAATTCTGCTATACTGTACAAAAAACACTCACAGATTTTGTTTATAGCATTATTTTGCTGGAGATAAACAAGGGAGATTGGCGAGAGCTATATTTCACCATCGGGACAAATGCAGACGAAGAGGATTATATAGCTAGGTGCAAGGAAAGCCTTCTTTGCGCGGCAAGTGAGGGCTATGACTCGCTTATTGCTTCGCACCGAGAGTGGTGGCAAGAATACTGGAGCAGGTCTGAAATCAACCTCGGTGACGAGATGATTGAGCGGGTGTATTACCGCTCTATGTATCTCTTTGCCTCCTGTAGCCGCAAGGGCTTCTATCCAATGCCGCTTCAGGGCGTGTGGACGGCGGACAATGATATGCTTCCGCCCTGGAAGGGGGACTACCACCACGATACAAATACACAGCTATCCTACCAGCCATATCTTAAGGCAAACCGCTTGCCCGAGGGCGAGGTGTTCCTCGACTATCTTTGGGATCTGAGAGATGCCTTCAGGCGCTATGCCCGTGACTTCTTTGGTGTTGAGGGACTGCTCATACCGGGTGTGTCCACCATTGACGGCAAGCCGATGGGCGGCTGGGCGCAGTATGCGATGTCTCCGACTATGTCTATATGGACTGCACAGAGCTTTGACGAATATTATCTTTATACCGGGGACGAGGTATTCTTAAAGGAGCGTTGCTATCCCTTTATGAGCGAGATTGGCGAGGCTATCCTTGGAATACTTGTTGAGAGGGACGGCAGGCTTTATCTTCCCGTTTCCTCATCTCCCGAAATCCACGATAATAATAGGGAGGCTTATCTTGAGCCGAACTCTAACTTTGACCTTGCCCTGATGCGTTATCTCTATATCACTCTTGAAAGGTATGCGGAGCAGCTTGGAGATGCCGAAAACAAGGGAAGATGGGCTTCTGCCCTTGCAGGGCTTGACGACATCGCCCTTGACGGAGATAGAATTCTTCTGTGCAAGGGAGAGGGGCTTAACGAGTCGCACAGGCACTTCTCGCACCTTATGTGTCTCTATCCTCTTCATTTGATAAACCACGATAGCAAGAGGAACAGGGCGATATACAGCAAGACACTACACGAGCTTGAGAGGCTTGGAACGGGTATGTGGATTGGCTTTAGCTACGGAATGGCGGCTCAGATATATGCGATGGCGGAGAATGGCAACGGAGCATACCAATATCTGCACACCTTCTCTCACGGCTTCGTCGGGGAGAATGGCTTCCACCTCAACGGTGACTTCAAGCATTACGGCTACTCAACCTTCCATTACAGGCCCTTTACTCTGGAGTCCTCCTTTGGCTTCTGCGATGCTCTTCACGAGATGCTGATGCAGGACCATATGGGCTATATTCATCTCTTCCCTGCTATCCCTGATGAGTGGAAATGTCGGGAAATATCCTTCGATAGGCTGAGAAGCCGCGGTGGCGTTTTAGTCTCGGCGGTGAGGGATGCTGACGGAGTGAAGGAGATACGACTGTCGGCAGAGAGGGCAATGACGGTGCGCCTGTGTATTCCCGGGGCAGCCGATCGTACCCTGTACCTTGATAACGGCAGGACGGAATGCGTTCTTGCCAAGGAGGGTGAATTTGTAACGCTTGAGCTTTTGCCAAATGACACCGCGGTAATCAATATCAAGTAAAGAAAGCGTAAAAAGGAATGTTAAAGCACCTGCTTTTATATGAAAAATTTGAGCTGGAAACCGATTTGACAGAGGAACAAATCAGGAGAAACCTAAAATTTTTCCTTATTGATGAGGACGAGAACTATTACGGAGAATATACAGAAGAGGGCTTTTTCCTCGCTGAGAGGGCTCGCAAATCATTTATAGTAGGACATTCACACAATTCCTTTGTCCCTATCGGGAGAGCGAAAATTAAAGAGATTGACGGACACAATAGGGTTTCGGTGACAATAAGAATGAATTTGATCGTGCATATTATGGTTCTGCCGTTTTATTGGGCTTGCCTTTTATCGATTTTCGGAATTCCCTTCGCTTGGCTCCTGTTCTATTTTGGATACTTCAGGAATGCAAAAAGGCTTAAGGAGCATATCAGGAATATTGTTACCGTAGCATAAGCCGAGCGCATAGAAGCCGTAGCGTTATTATTATAGTACGGGCTAGGTTTTCCTATCGGTTAGCCTTAATTATTAATTATAGACACCCCCACAAGCGGCTGCGCTTGTGGGGGTGTGAACTATGATATACAGGAATGTGAAGAGGCTGATAATTGGTGGGGTGCTTGCTTGGGTGACACCTCATATCAAGATGGACACGCAAGCGGATATCTTTCCCTTCATCCCACAGGAGAAGGCTTGGTGCGGCTCGCCTTGGGTATAGCAAGGGGGCTTTGCTCATTTAAGGCTTTCAAATTCGGCTCAAAATGCTGTGCTTTTCGCTCTTTTTTGAAAAAAGGTTGTATCGTTTTTATCTTTGTGATATAATCATCTCAAAATGACATTTATAGGGGGATTTATGAGAACTCTGAATTATGTTACCGATTTATGCGTTGTTGGCGGTGGTATGAGCGGACTGTGCTGCGCCATTGCGGCGGCAAGGCACGGAATTCGGGTCGTTCTTGTTCAGGACCGTCCTGTGCTTGGCGGTAACGCCTCGAGCGAGATAAGAATGTGGATTGGCGGCTGTCACGGCAAGGACAATCGCGAGGGAGGTATTATCGAGGAAATTTTCCTTGAAAACTTCTACCAGAATACAGGGCTTAAGTTCCCCATCTGGGATAGCGTTTTATATGAAAAGGCAATGGCGGAGGAGAATATTACTCTACTGCTGAATTCCTCCTGCCTTGACGCTACTATGGACGGTGATAAAATCGTGAGCATTAAGGCCTGGCAATCCAATGCAGAGACCTTCCATATTATAGAGGCAAAATATTTTGCCGATTGCTCGGGAGACTCCATACTCGCTCCGCTTTCGGGCGCTGAATACATGTATGGCAGAGAGGCGAAGTCCGATTTTGACGAGACTATTCCTCCCGATGTGGCAGACAAAAAGACGATGGGTATGAGCTGTCTAATTCAAATCCGCGAGACAGACCATAAGACAACCTTTATTCCTCCCTCCTGGGCGAATGTATATGAGACGGATGCGGATCTGCCCTTCAAGGAGCATTTCCGTGATACAAACTTCTGGTGGATCGAGCTTGGCGGAGAGTGGGACTGCATCCACGATACCGACAGATGCCGAGATGAGCTGCTCAAGATCTGCTACGGAGTATGGGACCATATGAAGAACCGCGGCGAGCATGATGTGGACAACTGGGAGCTTGAATGGATCGGCTTCTACCCCGGAAAAAGAGAAAGCCGCCGATATGTTGGCAAATACATAGTTACGCAAAACGATGTAGAGGCGGAGGGGCGCTTCCCTGATATAGTTGCCTATGCGGGCTGGTCGATGGACGACCACTTCCCTGCCGGCTTCTACTATGACAAGGGCTATCCCACCATATTCCATCCCGCGCCTCAGCCCTGGGGTCTGCCCCTCAGAGCAATGATTTCCAAGAATATTGAAAACCTGGTATTTGCCGGAAGGAACATAAGCGTTACTCACGCGGCTCTGTCCTCCTCCCGTGTAATGGCAACCTGTGCTGTATTAGGTCAGGCTCTTGGAGCAGCGGTGGCACAGGCTATAAACGAAGGCTGTCCTGTGGAGAGCGTTGACATTGAAAGACTGCAACAGACACTAATGGATGACGATTGCTTTATCCCCTGGCACGCTCGCAATGTTTCAGAGCTGACAAGAACCGCTTTATGCTCCGCCGATGTTGTTCGCAACGGCATTGACAGGGGCGAAGGCAATCTGTGGGTCGGCAAGGAGGGCGACTATATCGAATATTGCTTCGAGGGCGATGCGGATATCAGCGAGGTTCGCCTGGTGTTTGACAACGATATGAACCGCGACTACCACAATATGCCCTGCAACTATCCGCTTGTACAGACAAAATTCAAGCTTCCATCGACACTTATCAAGGAATATCGGCTTGAGGGTGAGAATGAAGAGGGCGAAAGCTTTAGCCTGGAGGTTAAGAATAATCACCAAAGGCTTGTGCGTCATAATGTAAATTGGAGGGTAAAGCGCCTTCGCTTTGTTCCCATCTCTACTAATGGCTCACCCGACTTCAGACTGTTCTCCTTTGAGGTGAAATAAATTATTAAGAGGGGCTTCACCGTAAGCTCCTCTTTTGTGTTTTACTCTATTGATTTGTATAATTGTTTGTGCTAGAATAAAATAAAAACGCCCCGGGAGGGGAGGAGATAATTATGTTATATTCGCTTCCCAAGATAGGCAAGCCCGCTATATGCTTGCCGCATTTTCCAACAAGACACCAAGCCTTTATCTTCAGGGCTTACGAATATATACCCAAGGAAAAAATTGCAGGTCTGCTTGGTACAAGCGTAGAGCAGGTTGAGAAGGCTGCGCGGGAGATGGGTCTGCCCGAATATGAGCCGGGAGATATCTGGCTTAAGCGCGGATATATCACTATTATTCGCCGTATGTGGCATATTCTGCCCTATGAGCAGCTGCTGGAGCTTCTTGAAATGAACGAGCAGGAGCTTGCAAGAACACTCAGGGATGACGACTTCCTTGATGTAAAGCTTGGGGAGAAGCCCTATTGTGAGAGGGTGGAATATCGGGAATTGACCGATGAGGAAAGGCGGGCTACCGAGAAAATCAAAGAGGCGATGAGCGATGTTTCCATAGACGGCAAGAGGCCCTTTGAGTTCGATTACGATGTGCCGGAAATTGAGTTCTCGGGCGAGGAGCGCTTTAAGACGAGAATGATATACGCCTTTTCGGGGCTGTATCAGCACGCCTTCGATGTGGATAGCGAGGAATTCCTCTCGGATGAACAGCTAAAGGCGTATCAAAGTCTTGGAATAAACGGACTTTGGACACAGGGAGTGCTGTCACAGCTCGCTCCATATCCCTTCGAGCCTTCGCTTTCCGTAGGATATGAGGAGCGTATTGACAGAATGCGAAAAATGGCAGACAGGCTTGGGAGATACGGCATCAAGCTGTATTTATACATAAACGAGCCAAGGTCGATGCCCATAGCCTTCTTTGATAAGCATCCTGACCTGAAGGGACATACAAGAGGTGAGGAGGCTTGCCTCTGCGTAAGTGTCCCCGAGGTTAAAGGCTATTTAGAAAATTCGATTGAATATATATGTAAAAATGTTCCCACGCTCGGTGGCTTCTTCACTATTACAAGGTCAGAGAACCTGACTAATTGCTATTCCCACTCGGGCTCGGACGGTATCGAATGCTCCTGTCCCAGATGTAAGAAAAAGAGCGTCGGCGAGGTCATAACCGAGGTTGTTTCCTCAATCGTTACGGGTGCGCGCCGTGTGAGCCCTGATATCAAGGTGTTCGCCTGGAGCTGGAG
>JAFTRB010000038.1 GCA_017462445.1 Clostridia bacterium | reverse complement strand
GCCTGTTGGTCGTAAACGTCGCTTTCTGCTCTAAATCAAGCTAGCCCCGAAAGGCGCTTCGCACTAAGAATACAGATTTTTGCATTTAACCTTCGCTTTTTATCCCGTTTTATCGGTATTCTTAATGACTCAGCCCCTTATCTTTTTGTGATTAATGCAAACTATTATTTACTTTTTTCTTCAACAAATCCGGAATACCGTCTGCTTGATATAAGCGAGAAGGAAGCGCCGAGGGCAGATATTACCGCCCAGGATATAACGGTGAAGGTCCAGCCCAAATTCTCGGCTATGAGCGCTATTCCGTACATTGAGATTGCGGCGCCGATATAGGTGCAGGCGTTGCATAGTCCGCTTACCGTGGCGGCTCTGCCCTCCCCGGAAAATCTGCCCGGCAGACAGGATATGTACAGGAAATTCACCGCGTGCATACAGGCACATATAAGGGTAGCAAGACCAAGCGAGATGTAGCGGAATACCGCCCCGTCGAGCTCTATTACAAGCGAAAATACCAGCGAGAGGACCGTGGAAATACCAAACAGGATTGCCGAGCCTCGAGTTTCCAGCGAAAACAGCGCGGTTTTGTGCAGCGCGGTTATTATTACTATACTTAATATTGAGAAGATTGGAAGAACCACCGAGATAAGTATTCCCTCCGACGCTTCTCGCTCAAAGGCGTTGCTGTAAAGAGTGGGAAGCCAGGACTCGATGCCATCACGCAAAAAGCCCATCATTACTATGGCGAGGAAGATGAATATAAGCCCGCTTCTACGGATAAGCGCACCGATTGAAGAAGATATGGGCTTGCTCCCTTCTTCCTGCTCGTCGGTGTCCTTATCAGCGCCAACAGTGACAATTGAAAGCGAAACAATAAATATGACTATGGAAACGAACGCCAGACCTGCGGCGGTAAAGAATACCCAGCGCCAATCCAACACCGTAATACAATAGGGAACGAAGATATAGAGAATAATTGTGGAAATGTGGGCGGAGGCTGTAACTATTAGATTAGCCCTTACAAAGCGCTCGTGGTCCAGATTATCCGAGAGGATACGGACAATCGGAGGCCAGAGCATAGCCTGTGCAAAGCCATTTACTCCCCAGGCGGCAATCATATAATAGCCGTTTGGCAGAAGCGGCATGATCATGTTTGAAAGAGATGTTACGGAAAGCCCGAAAAGGATCAGGTATTCCGGCTTCAGCCTGTCGCCTAAGAAGCCGCTTACCAGCTGTCCCGCTCCGTAGAAAACAAAGAGGGCGGTGCCGATAAGACCGGCAACCGACATATCCAATACTCCTTCCTCAAGCATGGAAGCCATTGCCGCGGCAAAATCCTTGCGAGTGAAGTAGCTGACGAAATATACAAAGGAGCATAAGCCAACGATAAGTGTGGGAGATGCCTTTCTTTTTAGATGCTGCATATTAACCTCCGTTTAACTGCTAAATAGTATAAACTCTTCCCACCCGATTGTCAAGAGAATAGTCCGTTTTTTATTATATTTTAGTGTTTTATTATTGACAACCCCATACCCGTGTGTTAAAATTAATACATAAAAACTATTTTCGAGGTATATATGAGAAAATATCTGTTACCAAGACTTGGAAAATTCTACAAGGCTAATATGCACACCCACTCCACGCTTTCCGACGGCAAATATAGCCCCGAGGAGCTGAAGGGAATGTTTATGGAAAAGGGCTACTCCATTGTCGCCTTTACAGACCACGAGGTTATTGTTCCCCACCCCGAGCTTAAGAGCGAGGACTTCCTGCCGATCACCTCTTATGAGTTTTCTGTTACCGACGGTGCTTGGACAAGGTTTACTAAATGCTATCACCTGAACCTATACTTCAAGGATGAGAATACAACTACCTCGGCTACCTTCTGCAAGAACTCGGTATGGCAGAGAATGCGTCACCTTGTTACCGAGGAAATGGAAAAACGAGGGACAGAGAGCCGCGAATACAGCAAGGAATTTATTCAGTGGGTCGTTGACACGACGAAGAAGGAAAATGCCTTGGTTTGTTATAACCACCCTGTTTGGTCGCTGCAAAACTATTCCGACTACTCCGGCTTAAAGGGCTTTTGGGGAGTGGAATGGCACAACACGGGCTGTACTGTCAGCGCAATGACAGATACAACTCAACCCCTGGTGGACCTTCTTGGCGAGGGAGGGAGACAGGTCTTCCCTATTGCCTCGGACGACTGCCACGGCTCACGCGATCTGTTTGGGGGTTGGATTTCTGTCAAGGCGCGCTCGCTTGACTATGACACTGTATTTACTGCCCTTGAAAAGGGTGACTTCTAGTCCTCAAACGGCCCAGAGATAAAGGCGTTGTATGTTGAGGGCGGCAAAGTACATATCAAGACCTCGGCAGCCGAGCAGATCTGCCTATGCTCTGATATGCGCTGGACCTCCGTGAAAAGGCGCGAGGGCAGATACCTTACAGAGGCAGAATTCAGCCTTGATGAATGGTTAAAATATGCGAAGGATGCTCCCGAGGGACACAATTGCTGGATACGCCTCGAGGTTATTGACAAGCAAGGCAGAAGAGCTTTGACACGCGCTTACTTCATCGAAGAAGTGATTAAAGGAATGTAATTAACGCTTTCCCGATTTACATATTAAACGGAGTATCGATGGAATACTTATTTGTAATAATTGCTTCGGCGCTTGCCGGAATTGGCACAGGTCTTGTCGGTCTTAGCGCCGCAACGGCTATGGTTCCGATTCTTATTGTGCTTTGCCCCAGCTTTGGAGGCGAGCACGGCGTCTATATGGCAACCGCCATTGCCTTGGCGAGTGATATTTTAGGCTCGCTTGTGACTACCGTGGTTTATGCAAAGAACAAAAGAATCGATTTGAAGCACGGATGGATAATGCTGGTCTGTATCGTGGGAATGTGCATTCTCGGCTCGGTTGCCGCCTTCTTCACTCACCAGACGGTTTTAGGTAGCTTCTCGCTTATCCTCTGCGTTGCTATTGGCATTCGCTTTCTTGTTAAGCCCGGCTCGAAGAATGAGGACGGGGACGAGAAAAAAGATGTGACGATGTCGGCAAAAAAGATAGCCGTATCGCTGTTTTTCGGACTTACCATCGGATTTGGAACAGGATATTTCGGCACGGGCGGCGGAATGATGATGCTTATCGTCTTTACCGCAATGCTGGGCTATGACAGGCGAACCGCTGTAGGAACTTCCACATTTATTATGACCTTTACCGCTCTTATAGCCTCGGTCAGCCATATACTTATAGAGCCGTCAATTGTATTTGAGTGTTGGGATTTTCTGATAATTTCCATTATAACCGCAACCCTGTTTTCGCTTGTGAGCGCGCGGTTTGCAAACAAGGTTAATGCAAGGGCTGTCGGACTTGTAACAGGCTGGATTTTGTTGCTTCTCGGTCTATCCATGCTGGCATTAAACTACAGAGAGGCAATTCTTTCGATTGTTGACCTTGACCTTTTGCTTGAATTTCTACGCGTTTTCGGGATATATGTCGGCTCTATCGCAGGCTGCGCTATAATTCTTTTAGTGCTTCGCTTTACCATAAATATTCCCGACTACATTTTCCGCAAGCTTTTGCACACTGTGGCATACGGCTCTATTATCCCTCTTGTTTTATGCGCCGATATATGGTGGATTTCCTTTGCTGTTGAGATATTTTTCCTGATATTAATCATTGTTGCGTTGCTCATCGCAAGGCGGCTTCCCATATATTCGCACATCTTTGTGGAAAAGCGACAAAACGAGGTGATTATAAGCTTTGTCACCCTGTTTGGACTGATGGCAGCTATGATTGCTCTGCTTTGGGGGCTGGCCACAGATGAATACAAGTATATCATAATTACAGCCATATTTGCCTGGGGACCGGGAGATGCAATGGCGGCAATTATCGGCAAGCTTTGTGGCAAGCATAAGCTGAAGGGGCGACTTATCGAGGGAACAAAGTCGGTTGAGGGAACGGTTGCTATGGCGTTGACCTCGTTTGCTTGTACGCTTGTCTCGCTTTTACTCCTGACAAGCTTCCCTTGGTACATTTCCCTGCTCTTTGCCTTTGCGGTAGCACCGCTTGCCGCCTTGACCGAGCTATTCACCAAGCGAGGCTTTGACACTATCACAGTTCCTTTCGTTTCTGCCTTGGTGCTTTGTGTTGCTATGCTAATTTGATATTTTCAATAGAAAAAGGCTACCGCGCAGTAGCCTTTTTCTATTCTATTATTATTTCTAAAACTATTTTTGATCTTTCGGAAAATATCACCCTTCCCCTGTATACCCCGTCTTCAAAGAAGTAATCATCGGTTGAAAGCGAATAATCCGCGCCTGAATAGGTAAAGCTTACCGAATAATCGTCTCTATAGTCGTGAGAAAACTCAAACTCCCCCTCGTAGACTATAAAGGCCTCGTTCTCAATATCGTAGGAGAGGTCGCTTATTCCAATAACATTCATTGTGCCGATAATTATGGCGAAAAGGGTAATAATTATAAAATGCCAAAGCTTTTCCTTACCCGTCCTCGCGCGGGTAAGCCCCAGGAGTGTGAGAACAACAAAAAGGATATACAGTCCAAGGAGAATGCCGCCCATTATGCCAATAAAGCTGCGCTCTGCTTCCAAAATCCCGATATATTCGGCCGTGTCCATTTTATATGCCCTCCCTCTTCCCTTTTTCTTTATTTTATCATATTACCAGACGCTTTTCAATAGCGACGATAAAATATCCCACAGGCTACAATAGACGCAAAAATCCACCACGGTGACAGTCACCGTGGTGGATTACTTATTTAGAATTTACTCAGCCTTGGGCTCAGCATCCTTCATAGAGAGGTTCTGTCTGCCCTTCTCGTCGGTGCCAAGGTACTTAACGCGTACCGTATCACCAACAGCCACTGCATCCTCAACCTTCTC
>JAFTRB010000037.1 GCA_017462445.1 Clostridia bacterium | reverse complement strand
CTCTCTTAAACTCCAATTTGAATACAAAATGGCGATTAAATCCATAGATCTAACCGCCATGCTGTTCTGCGCTCTTTTTAAGCTCACAAATATTTTCGATTTTTTCTTAAAACCTATTGACTTTATTTAGCAGGTTTTTTGTGGAATTATCACACAGTTTTGACGGTCAAATGTGTTGTTTTATACCATAAAGCTGTATTATAATGTTTATGATAGCATAAAACATGGAAAAATCAAACTATTCATTGCATTGAAAGGAGAAAATATGAAAAGAAAGCTTTTACTTTTGGCACTTGTAGTTGCACTTTGCGTGTGCTCTGTGGGTGTCCTTTCGGCCTCGGCAGAGGGAGATAACGGGCTTACCTTCAGCAGTGGAGATATGATCGTTACAAATTCAATCCCCGAAAAGACGCCCTCTACACTGGAGGCGGTAGTAAATCTACCCACAGCTAATGCTGTAAGAGGCTCTATTTTTGGCTCTTATATTGGTGCGAGTCGGGTTTCATATGGGCTGGAGGTTACTAATGCTAACGCTCCGAGGCTCTTCTGCCAGGTTAGCTCCGCAAAGGGAATAAGCTTGGTATTCAGCCAGCTTAAGTTAAATAAGGGTGTGCCGGTTCATTTGGCTGTCACGATAGACAAGTCGGTGGCAAACCAGACCACTGCAACCTGCTATATCACCTACACGAATGCTAACGGCGAGACTGTGACGGAGAGTCAACAGCTGAGCGCAACCCTGGCTGCTCCTGCCTCCTGGGGATCCACCGTCGTTATTGGTAACGACCACCGTCCGAATACAAAATTCCCCTTCCCCGGTGAGATTTATTCTGTGGCGGCATATTCTGATATGCGTACCGCTGATGAGGTAAAGGGGGATATATTCAATTTCTCGGATAATGAGCTTATCATTGCATACGATATGGCGGCAAGCTATCCAAGAAATCTCTATGACCTATCGGGAAACGGCTATCACCTTGTTCACACGAACACCAATGAGGGGATAGACGGCGTAAGCTACGGTATGAATTTTGATACCACTGTGCATAAGATGACAAAGCTGCTTGATGCTATGCCAACGACACTTGAAGCCTGGGCGTATCTGCCATCTGATCAGGTTATAACCGGCAACAACCGTATGGGAGTTATTTTTGGAAACTATTCTGCGGGTGGCCAGTGCTTTAACCTAGAGATTGCGGGTGGCGGTGTTGTCAGGCTCTACTTCACAAATTCCGAGGGCACGATAAACGGCTCCTTCTACTTCACCGATGAGGATGGAAATAATCTGGATCTGCGTCTTGGCAGATGGGCGCATCTTTCGGTGGTAAAGGAGGCGGACGCCTTCCTGCTCTACATTGACGGTGAGCTTGCCTCGCGTATGCCCTACACTCTTGGGTACGGAAGCGGCATTATTACCAACAGTCGCTTTGCCGTTGGTGGAGATCTTCGCAGTGGCAACACTCAGTATTTCAAGGGTGGAATGCAGTCCTTGTATGCCTTCTCGGATGTGCGTACTGCCGAGGAGATAAGGGCGGATATGATAAGCGTTGATGCCAATGCCGAGGGCCTTGTCTTTGGTTATGATTTTACCAAGGCCTCTCCCTCTGACGAGCTTATTGCGGATATTAGCGGCAACGGCTATTCGCTTATAACAAACGATTGGCTTAGCACAAATCCAAATTCTCCCACCGATTATGCTTACTCTATGGCCGTTGTCGGTGATACCCAGTTCCTCGCACAGAATGATGCGAATAACGGAACGAACTATACTAGTGAAATCTACAAGTGGCTTGTAGAAAATAAGGATAGCAAAAATATTAAGTATGTAATGGGTCTTGGTGACATCACCGAGAATGATACCGATGCTGAATGGCAGATTGCCAAGGATGCTATAACTCAGCTTGACGGTATTTTACCCTATTCGCTCGTCAAGGGTGCCGCACCTCATGACAGAACGGTGAACTTCAACAAATACTTTGGTTCTCACGAGCCTTATACAAGTCAGATTGATGGCTATTTCACCTATGGAGATGCAACCGACCTCGACAGCGCACCGATAGATAACACCTATCGCAAAATAACAATTGGCGATACTAGGTATCTTATATTCGGTCTTGATTTTGGCGCAAGTGATGCAGTGCTTGAGTGGGCAGGAGATATTATTGCTCAAAATATGGATCACCGTGTTATTATCACCACACACGCCTACCTTTACGGTGACGGAACCTATTGGGACGAAAACGATTCTGCCCCTGCTCACAAGCCGGGTGTATCGAACGGACTTAACAACGGTGACGAGATCTGGGAGAAGATGGTTAAGAGATATCCCAATATCGTTATGGTGCTTAACGGTCACTGCCTGACCGAAAATATCGTTATGACACAGGCAGAGGGCATCTACGGCAACACCGTAACCCAGATGCTTATCAACTTCCAGGCGTCTGATGCCAGCCACGATTACAGGACGGGTATGGTTGCTATGTTCTATTTCTCGGCTGACGGAAGCAAAATTGATGTAGAATATATCTCCACCGTAAGAGATAGAGCAGGGGAGCCTGCACTCTATCAGGAGATTAACCAATTCTCGGTAGAACTGCTTGATGAGAATGACTACTGTCACGGTAGCTATGCATCCGACGGAAGCGTTTATACCTCGTACGGTACTATTCCCGCAGAGTGGGCAGATGCTACAAAATATCCCTTTGTGGTCTTTGTTCCCGATGTTAACAGTCCCTCGGGCTATACTGCCAAGGCAACGGCTCCTGCACTTATTTCGGATGCTAACATTGGTGTTTCTGCCAGTGGCTGCGCATTCCATAAGCTTCGTGTAGATGCCTTGAATGTCGACGGCGCGGTTATACTGATGCGTCAGGATTATTACTATACCGCAGATGCCTCCTACTCAAATCTAACCTTGAATGTGCCAAGCTTCACGCTTGACCTTGGCGGATATACCATCTACGATCTGCATACTCACACCAATGGCTTCTTCTACTGGTATGCAAAGAATAATGACAAGGTTCCTCACACTACATTTACTACAGTAGTGAAGAACGGCAGCATTAAGGTGCTTGGTGGCTACCTTATGAACTTCGCTGACGGTGCAGCTGCAGCTTCCGAAAGGACCTTTAATATGACCTTTGAGCAAATAAGGCTGGGCTTTGCCGAGGGCTCGACCTCGCCATATATGCAGAGGAGGATTTCTCCCGCAGATTCAATGAACCACATCGTCAACGTGGCCTTTAATAATTGTGTATTTGATTTTGCAAACGGGCCGGTTGGCGCAGATTTCCTCCAGGACGGAAGCTTGCAGTGGAGGGTTTCCGTAACCAAATCCGGCACGGCGGTCATAAACAGAAGGCTTGTTCGTCCCGAGATGAGCCTTACTATGTCGGATAGCTTTATTCTCAATATCTATATCCCCGTTACAATGTATCGCCCCGATGGCTCGGCTCGTAAGGATGCAGTTAGCGCAATTACCCTTGGTGGCGAGGCGTATATCGTTTCCGAGCTGCCTGTGGTAGAGGTTGGAGGAAAAGAGATGTATCACATCGCTATTGCGCTCTCTCCGGATGCTATGGCAGAAAGCAGAGAGCTGCTCGTTGATGTTGACTATATTTATACCTTCAACGGTGGGGCTGTAACTGCAAAGCAGACCTTGAAGAGTGGCTTTACCGTGGATATTATTTCCTACCTTGCTACGCTTGCCGATAATGACAGCAGCGTTGTTGCTACACTTGGCAAGGACATTCTCTCCTATGTTAGGGCGGTGTACGCCTACGGCGATGAGGATGACGAGGCGAGGAGTGCTATTGCAAGGATTGACAGCATAATTGGCACAGACTATGACGATAATAACCCGCCTGCCGATTACACCGTATCTCTCGATACCGAGGGAATGGACTCTGCCTGCCTTGAGCTTGGTAGCACGCCTGCCTTTATCTTCTATCCCGAGACTGATGATAACGGCGCGTTGATATATTCAACCGATCTATATGTATTCGCTCTTGATGGCAGGTATAGGCTTAATAGTGAGGTGTGTACAGATGAAGGGGGTAGAACCTATATTCGTGTAACCGGTTATGCCTACGCTATGGGTGGCGAGATACAGTATGCCATAAAGGGCGAGGGCATTATGGGGGCTTACAACCTCGGTGCATATCTTGAAAACGCCAAGTCGGGCTCCGATACCGAGCTTGTAAGGCTAACCGAAAGGCTAATGAAATATGCTGAGAGTGCAAATGCTTACAGAAATAGTGTAATAGCAGGGGAGGGTGTATGATGAAAAAATATGAAGCTCCTGTTCTTGTCTTATTGGCTATAGAAGAGAGGGATGTTATCACCTGCTCCTTTGGAAATCTTGAGGATTTGCCTTTGGGAGGAACAAACACTCCCAATATCGGCTTTGGCTGGTAAATTCGAGGATAATTCTCTCGTCTTTTTCACTAACGAAAAACATAGGAAAAACTATTAAGCTATTACAAAAGCACAACCAAATAAACGAGCGAGGCTTACGGAAACGGAGCCTCGCTTTTCCTGTATTGGGTGGCTGGCTTTTCTTTAAGGCTCCCTCCGGGAGGTAGCGAAGCGGCCTGAGAGTGTTAGAAAACAGTTAATAACTGTTTTCCCTCGAAGGTGACCGAGCCGCAGCGAGAAGCTCCCGACGGAGTCGGGTGAGGGAGAATACGCAAGGCTGTGGAATTGATTAGCCATAGTGAGCGCCTTTAAGCAGGACATTTTTGTCATCCTGAGCGGAACGGAGTGGAGTCGAAGAATCTCTTTCTTTTGTAGCGAAAAGTAACAAAAGGATAGGTTGGCTATAATCCTTACTAGATCCCTTCGTCACTTCGTTCCTCGGCTTTGCTCAGCCTGCGCTACGCAAAGCTTCGACTCGCATTCGCTCGCTCAGGATGACAGGGCTGGGCTTGCTATGTGGGTGCCCAACACGGACCGTCGAGGACGCCGGTCCCTACAATGGATGGCTTGCTTTGGGTGGGCTGGGGGCTTACTCAGAAGGTGCAAGGCTTGTGGGTAAGGCTTTCTTTTGTTGAACAAGGCTTGCGGAGAGTGTACAAAGCCTTTCACCGGCTCCTTCCGTGTTTTGTGCAAGAGCAATGTTTATCCTGGCGTGCTGTATTAACACAAAACCCCCCTCCCTCCCGGAGGGAGGTTGGGCGGGGCTTGCCTTTTATGCGCCGGGGCTTCCGTCGGTTATTCTACTTATAGTGGAATGAGGAGTGAAAGTGGCCATTTGTCAGCATTTTTCCTCCTTTTGTCTTGAAAAAAACAAAATAATATGATAATATATTTATGAAAAAACAACAGCGATGTCGGCAAGGCGACCTCGCTAATCAGAAAAGGAGGACTAAATGAAAAAAAGACTAACCCTTTTATTTGTTGCCCTTTTGGCAGTGGCGATGATTTTTTCGCTTGCTGTTTTTGCTATGGCGGAGGATAGGGTGTATTTTGAAATTTACACCGTGTCGCCCGAGAGCGAGGGGGCAAAGCCTGCATATACCGAGACTTCCTCGGCTGAGCTTTCCACCAAGCTGCAGGAATATGTGAACAGCGGTGATACCTGGGTAGTGCTGGGGGCAGATGTATCCCTGTCCTTTAACTCAAGGTACATATTCAAAAACAGCCTGTATATTGACCTTGGCGGGCATAAGCTTACTATGACCTCGGCAACCTCGGACAACACCCTTGCGCCCGAGGGGGGAGCGGGACAAAGGCTAGAGATAAGCAACGGCTCGCTTACTACGCGCGGCTCGAAGGTCATATATCCCGCAAAGGCAAGTGCCGCTCCCGAGATTTTGTTTGACGGTGTTGACTTTGACATAACCAATGACTTTTCGGACTACCGCGCCGGCGGCTCGGTTACATTCAAGGGCTGCACAGTCAACTTTAACAGCAATTACCAAAGCGGTGTGGCGTGCAACAGGTTTATGTTTATCGGTCAGCTGACCGGTATTCCTTCTCCCATTACGGTGAATGTAATTGATACTGTATTCAATGCCTCGGAGGACTTTGCCTTCAGCACCGCCGACGGCTCGATATTCAACTTTGGAAACAAGTTTGGCAATACCACAAGGCTTGTGATAAGCGGCTCTACCTTTAACCTTTTGGGCTCGTCCGTAACAAAGCTGATGTCGAACGGAACAAGCGGAGCTGCCAGCGTAGAAATAAGGGACACCGGTATTTACGCAGATTGCCCCTTCCTTGTAGAGAACTCCAGCGGCGCAACGCAGATAACCGTAGGTGATGATGTTGCTATTACAAAGGCTTCCCTTGACAGCAGTGTTATGAAGAGCGGTAATGCCTCGATCAGCTATCCCACAGGATATGTAATGGCGTATCTTGATGCGGGCAAGACCTTTGAATATGTGCCTGCGTCCGAGGCGGTTAGCATTGAATACTATAACGGTGACGATAAGCTTGGTGAGAGAGTGTCCAAGATAGGCACAGCTCCTGCCTGGGATGTCAGCTTTGGAATGGATTATGTTGACGGCGCGCTTTATTCTATGGGCGGAGGCCTGTTCATTGATAAGGAGCTTACCCAGCAGATAACAGAGATAACCGCCGAGACAACAAAGCTCTATATTGCTCCCGCTCGCGGCGAGCCTTATACCTGGGCTGCATTTTCGGGCGCACCGTCGATGGATACCCTTGTGGCATATTCCTTCGACAGGGCGGAGATAATAGATGCGGTAAAGAATGACACAGTTGTCCTGATTGAGGGCTACAGGAATATTACCTTAACCCACACGGATAAGCCCTATACGCTCTCCCGCAGTCTTACTATTGACGCAAGAGAGAATACATTAAAGCTTGGCGCAGACCACACCGACAAGGCGTTTAACCCACAGGGCGGGGTTACTCTGACAATAAAGAATGCCAAAATAGTGTCGCCCACCGCCCGTCTTGTCTATCCCGGAGCCGGCTCCTTTGCGCCGGTTAATACCAATATCGTGCTTGACAATGTCGATGTTGACTGGACAAATGTGGCAATGTTCGACTATCGCGCGGGGGGCAGCTTTATTGCGCGCAACACTCGCTTTGATATGTCGGGCGCAGTTACCTTTGCCTTTAACCTTCACAATAACAAGAGCGGCCTGGAGCTGGATATGAGCTTTGAGGGGTGCGAGTTCATTGTGTCGGGAAGCCTTTCCCAGCCCTTCCTTAACCTTGCTTCCACAGCAAGCGATTGTACGGTAAATATCTTCCTTGACGGCTGTAGCTTTGACATTCCCGCGGGGACTGCGATGCTGGCGAACTCCTCTTCAAGCTCGGTTCTCAATGTAACGGTCAATGGCGGCGAGGCATCGGGGGCGAGCTATATAAACAACGCAATACCCTTTGTTGCGTCCTTGAATGGGGGACAGACCTCCCTTTGGCTTGGCGAGGACATTTATTTCGCTAAGGATCCTGACATCGGGACATTCAGGGATGTTTCGGTCACATATGCTGACGGGGTCGCGCTTGCTCGCTCGATGGACGAGAGCTATCCCTATAAGCTTACAAATGACTATGTAAGCGTCACTGTGAAAGACGGTGATAAGAGCGAAACCCTTCGCTTTGTGAAGGGGTATAGCGGCAGCCTTGCCACCGAGAAAAGCTATAATATCGAGGTGGTTGACGGCGTGAGCTATGTAGCTGAGAGCGTTATCGCCTGGTTTGATGAGAGCGGAAATTCGATAACCACCCTTACCCCCACCGATGGAATGGTGCTTGTCGGCAAAAGCATTCCCACCGGAAAATACGCAGCCTGGGCGATATTCAATGCTGACGAAAGCGAGATAGTCACCCACGCAGGCGAGGTGGATGGCGCCGAGGGTAGCCTGCCCACCGATGTTTTCTCCGGAATTCCTGAAAACGGAGTGTTGAGGCTCTATGAGGATCTTTCCTATACGGGAAGCTCCGCGGTGCAGGGTATCTGCCCCAAAAACGGCGCGACGGTCGATCTTGGCGGAAACACCCTTTCGCTTTACAAATCAAGGTTCCAGACCCACGCGGATTCAGGCTATACCTTCACTGTCAGAAACGGTATACTTGATGCGGTCGGCTCGGCTAACAATGTTCTTTTCGCCAATGTGGGCGCGCAGGGCTCTGCGTATATTGAGGAGCTGCAGCTTATAACCAAGAGCAACATAATGCCCTTCGACCTGCGCGGAGGCAGGACATATATAAAGGATTGCGAGTACGAAGGCTCTGCCAATTTCCTTGCCGTTGCCTCCAGAAGCGCGGAGAACGGCTTGATTTATCTGGAGATCGACGGCGGCGCATACAGATGCCAGAATGCAATCAATATCAATGGCTCTGTCTCCGGAAACCCCGCGCCTCCCTATACTCCGGATATTGATATAGTTATAAGGAACGCCTTCTTTGAATGTAATTATTTCCTCTCTCAGGGTGGCGCAATAACCGAAAGCTCCTCTCTTGACGTAAGCCTTAACGGAGTGGATGTAATAACCAAATCGGGATATTTTGCATCGCTCACGATTGATAACCTTTGTAGCTTCTCGCTTGAGAACTCCCGCTTTACCAGCGACCCCAGGGTGGTGATCGGAGGGTATGTTCCGGATGAGATAGTCCTGCCCCTGGGAATGGGCGTTGTAGAGAGGGATGACGGCGAATACAGCTTCTCTATATCCATTCCTGTCAGCGTCAGATGGAACCTGTCACTCTACTCGGACTTCGATATCAATATTATCCTTGATGGCGAGGATATCGATTATGTAAAGATCGATGGGGTAGAGTATATGCCCGAGGAGCTGGAGCTTATAAACGGCTCTTATGTATTCAAGCTGCGACAGATTCCTATAAGCCGTGCTGCCGAGAGCTTTGTCATTGAGGTCGGCTACGGGGATGGCCACAGTGTGTCCTACACAAGAAGCGTGGCTGATTATGCCTCCGCCCTGCTTCTTTCCACCCACAGCGACAACAGCAAGAGGCTTGTTGTCGCGGCAATGCAGTATGTGATAGCCGCCTACGGCTATGCTGCCTCGATGGACCCCGAAGCTCCCGCAGTTCCCGCGGAGCTTGTCTCGCTTTCGCAGACGGAGGAGTATATTCAATATCTTCCGAGCGGGGATATCTCTCTTGGCGCGACCAGCGATATCGGAAACAGCGCTGTGGCAATTTATTCCGCCCAGCTTAATCTTACCTCGCATATCAAATTCAGGTTTAATCTCCAGCCCATCTTCAGCGGTACGCTAACAATAGCCGACAGGGAATACACCGTTGAAAACGGCATAGATAAGGTTACGGGAGTTGGCTATATCGAGCTTGATATTGGCGCATATTCCTTCTACCGTGACAGGGTGAGCATTTCCGGCAGGACCTCTCTTGGCGTTGAAATATCCGGCGAATACAGCCTGGCAACCTATATGGATGCGGTTGAGGGTGACTGTACTGCCGAGGCGAGCGCACTGCTTTCCTCTATCACCGCCTATGTAAAAATGGCGGATGAATACAAGACCGAGCTTGATTTGGTGAACAACTTCATTTACAAGAAGGTCGGTACGGGCTATACAATAATCGGCGTGAAGAATGCCAAGGGCGAGCTTGTTATTCCCGAGATGTTTGAGGGGCTGTATGTCACCGCGATTGCTCCCTACGCCTTCCTTGGCGAGAGCGAGCTTACCGGCATTACCATTCCTGCCACGGTAAAGACTATTGGCGTCTCTGCCTTCAAGGATTGCACCTCTCTTGAGAGAATAACCTTAAGCGAGGGAGTTGAGGTCATAGGTAGCCTAGCCTTTGAAAATACTGTAATAAAGAGCATATCTGTTCCCGACTCCGTTGTTGCTATCGGTATGGGAGCTTTCCGTGGCTGTCGGTTTGTCACAAGCATTCAGATTCCCTTTGTGGGCGCATATGAATCGGACTCCAACAATTACTTCGGTTACATCTTCGGCGCGCCCTCGTATGTGGCGAACAGCGAGTATGTTCCCGAGAGCCTTAAGACCGTCATTCTCTCGAATAATTGCGCACGGGTGCCTGCTTATTCCTTCTATGGCTGCTCCGGTATAGAGAATATTACTCTTGGAGAGGGCGTTAAGCATATTGGAATAAGCGCATTCTCGGGCTGTAAAATGCTAAAAACTATTTACATTCCTGCGACTGTTACCGAAATTCCCGCAGCTGCCTACTTCTACAATTCGCCATTCCTTGGATGTTCGGAGGAGCTTGTCATAGTGACCGAGAGCGAGGATACCTCTGCGTTTGGAAAATACTGGCGCCGTGTCAGCGAGGAGCTGGATGCAACGCTCCTTTGCGGTGTAAGCTATGCCGAGTATCTTGAGATGTACAAAAATAACTAAGAGTGAGTAAGAAAGGATCAAAAATGAAAAGAATAACTGTTTTTTCCCTTATATGTGTTCTTCTTGCTCTGTGTGCGCTTTCCTTCTTTGGCTGTGATAGCTCTACGCTCGTAGAAGGAAGCAGGGGAGCCAAGGACTATTCGGGCGATAGCTCCGTCCTGACGGATAACGAAAGCTCCAACCTCTCAATGGCGAGGATATTCGCAAACGGAATGGTCCTGCAAAGAGAAGAACCGATAAATATTTATGGCTATGCCACCACAGGCTCTACCGTAACCGTAACCCTCGGTGAAAACAGCACAAGCGCGGTTGCCGCCGACGGCGAGTGGCGTGTAACCCTCCCCGCGATGGAGGCTACAAGAGGTCTTACTCTTACGGTTGAGTCTGCCGACCGCAGGCTGAGCTTTGTCGATGTCAGCATTGGCGAGGTCTTTGTGGTGAGCGGACAGAGCAATGCGCAGTATTTTGCCTGCCAGCTTGAGGACTGAGACGAGATTGCAAGGCTTGCCGAAACTCTGGATAATATCAAGGTTTATGCCGAGACCTCTACCTGGGATATGCACCCCTCGGATTACGGCTACGGAACCTGGATAAAGGCAACTCGCGCAAATCTTGAGGCAGACGGTCCTGTAAAGGGCAATGTGTCGGCGGTGGGCTATGTAATGGCTACAAAGCTGGCGGCGGAGCTTGGCCCTGATGTTGATGTGGCGCTTATCAATGTCTGCCGCAGCGGCACCAAGATAACCGCATGGTTCCCTGCAGAAGAGCTGTACAAGGACCCCACGACGCACGCAGATGATATAGCCAGGTACGAGGATTATCTTGCCTTCTGGGACGCCAACGGCAGATGGCCGCAAAGCACCGCGGAGAGCAAGTATTATCAGTCCGGCAATCCTTATTCCTACATTCCCACCCTGTCCTATAATGCTATGATCGCCCCGATAAAGGGTTACACGGCTAGGGCTGTTATTTGGTATCAGGGCGAGAGTGACGCGGGAATTTCAAGCGTCTATACGGGCAAGTTCGGCGTGCTTCGCGAGCTTTACAGCAACGCGTTTGCTAACGATGATATTCCCTTCTTCGTAGTACAGCTTGCACCATATAATACCGATGTAAATACCCTCGCGACAATGGAGGCTGTGCAGTACGATCTAACCGTCAAATATCCAAACACCTATGTGGTTTCTACCGGTGTGGACGGCTCTCCCATCAATATGATGGATATGCTTTATGGCGCGCCTCCGCAGGTTATTCACCCCTCGAGAAAGTCGCCCCTTGGCTACCGTACGGCTGACAGAGTCCTGGTCGAGCTGTTTGGCAGAAGCGATGAAATTCTTACGGCTCCAAGGCTCACTAAAATTGAGAAGGGGGAGGGAATAGTCACCCTTACCTTTGATACCGCCCTGCGCCTGCTCCGCGGTGTCACTCCCGAGGACTTCCAGGTGTACGATAGCGCAACATCCTCCTGGGTAAAAGTGTCTGCTGTCATTTCGGGCAACACGGTGGTGCTTGACACCTCGGCATTGACCGCTCCAACGCAGGTTCGCTATGGCTTTGGCGGCAGATTTATCGAGCTTGCCACCGGTGAATTGATAAGACTTAATGTGGACTCGAGATTTACATTGAACATTGATGAAAACGGCGTGAGATACGCGGAATATATCGACACCGATGTTTCTCCGAGCAGGGTATTTACCTTCTATTCCGAGGACGGTCAGATAATCCGCACTATCAAATCGGGCAACCTGACAAACGCCTCCGGCGAGCCAATGCCCACGTTTGTGGTCAGTATTCCATAATTCTTTTTTCCCGCGGGGCAAGCGATTGCCCCGTGGGATTTTTCTTGACAAGAGTGCTTAGGTGCTTTATAATAAGGGCAGTAATGATATTTGCTTTGGTCCGGGCGGTCAGATGCCCGGGGAGGATTGCTTTGCAGTATAATCGGAGGAATTATATATGAAGGACTTTTATCTTAAGAGGGCGGAGGAGAATCTGCCCGAGCTTTTGATTGAGGAGCGCGCGCCCGTGTCGGTCAGGAAGCTTACCACAGGCGGGAGCGAGGGACCGCGACGGAGGCACGATGGCGTGATTATAGAGGAAGGGGAGGTGGCAAAGGGTGGCGCAACCCCTAATGGTAAGAGCGAGCTATGCCCCGACGGGAGCGCTGTTCTTGACCCGGGCGATGTGCTTGTGCTTGACCTGGGCTGTCACTATGTAGGACGGCTGTCCTTCAGGATGTGGTGGGTTGACGAGTACATAGATGCGCCCGTTCGGCTCTCGGTCAGGTTCCACGAGGCGCTTTCCGAGCTTGATGATGACTACTCCTCATATAACTCCTGGCTCTGTCGCTCCTGGCTTCAGGACGAGGTTATAAATATCGACTTCCCCGGGGTATATTCTATGCCGCGCAGATATGCGGCAAGGTATGTCAGGCTTGAGTGTCTCTGTTCGCCAAAGAAAATCAGGCTTTCAGATTTTGTATTCAGGGCGGAGAGCAGCGCAGATATGTCCGCTCTTGCGCCCTGCGGAGCCTGTGATGAGGAGCTTCTTGCCATTGACCGCGTTGCGGTGAATACGCTCAAGAATTGTATGCAGAGGGTGTTTGAGGATGGCCCGAAGAGGGACAGGAGACTCTGGATCGGTGATTTGCGCCTCGAGGCTCTTGCCAACTACTATACCTTTAATAACAGCGAGCTTGTCAGGCGCTGTCTTTATCTCTTTGCCGCCGCCGATAAAAATGAATACGGCTTCCTCCCGGGCTTTGTCTACGAGAACCCCGTCTTTGTATCCGGCTCCTGGCATATCGTAGATTACTCGCTGCTTTATGTTGTCGCTCTGTGCGATTACTATGGCCACACAGGGGATGAGGGGACCTTCCGCGAGCTTTATCCTGTGGCAAGTGGAATAATGGATTCTGCTATTTCTGCCATAGGCGATGACGGGATAATTACAAGCCCTGCAGGCGAAAAAGACATCTTTATTGACTGGTGTCAGGGGCTGAAAAAGCGGGCTGCCCTTGAGGGCGTGTTCCTTTATTCGCTAGATATCTGGGCAAAGACGCTTCGCTCCTTGGGTATAGAGTGTGAAAAATATGATAGCTGTCTTGCGGCGGGCAGGGAGGTGGCTCTTGCGCTCTATGATTTCAAAGAGCATTCATTTATTAATCTGCTTGACGAGGGACAGCTTAGTGTCCACGCAGCTGCCTGGATGGTGCTTGGCGGTGTGATCAGGGGTGAGGAGGCCAGGCTTGCGCTTGAAACCGCGCTGGCAAGCGAGAAGGCCCTGAAGCCCTTTACCCCCTATATGCACCACTACACGGTGGAGGCTATGCTTTCTGTCGGAATGGAGGATGAGGCGGTGGACTATATTCGCCATATCTGGGGCGGAATGGTTGCCCTTGGCGCGGACACCTTCTTTGAGGCATATGTTCCCACCGACCCGGAGTTCTCGCCCTACGGGGACAAAAGGGTGAACAGTATGTGCCACGCCTGGAGCTGTACACCTGCCTATTTCATAAGAAAATACGGCTTGGGGAAATGAAAATAATTGTTTACAAAAACAGTAAGAACCCCGTGTGAAATTTCACACGGGGTTCTTTTAATCCTCCAAGGAAACAAGCTTCAAGGGGCCGATGAGCTTAAAGGCCTTGATTTTTGT
>JAFTRB010000036.1 GCA_017462445.1 Clostridia bacterium | reverse complement strand
TGTATTCTTAGTGCGAAGCGCCTTTCGGGGCTAGCTTGATTTAGAGCAGAAAGCGACGTTTACGACCAACAGGCGTATATGCATACGTCGGCGGAAGGAAACGGCGGTAGTAAACAAAAACTAATGAAAATGGAGAAAACCATAGGTTTTCAACCTTGATTTTTTAGTTCACATAAAAGTTATGGGCGAGGCACAAATTTATTGCACCTCGTCCATTTTGTTTACGGGTAGCCTCGATGAAGCAGCCCCGCAAGCAGAATGGGCGAGACGCAACAAGCCTGCGCCTCGCCCTTGATTTTTAAAAAACTTGAAATATCAGGCGTTATCTATCTGTCGGCATAGACTCAAGCTTACCCTCAAACAGAGCCTCAAAATCCTCAACCGTTCCATAGGATAGCAGGCTCTTTTGGCAAACAAAGAAGGGGTCTGCCACCGATTTGCGGAAAATTATGTGATACCATTCGCCGTAGTCTATAACCCTCTCAACCTCGCCAAGTGAGTGCATTCTCTCAAAGGCGGCGGTATACGAATGCACCGTCCCCTTGGAAATATCAATGCGAACGCGGGAGGGTACGATCTGTTGGCGAACAGAGGGCATCACCGGCAAAAGCAAATAGAGAAGGATTATCAGAGGAGCAAATGTAAGGTAGATTATCTCAAACTCCAGCATAAAGGCGGCTATAACTATCGCTATCTCAAGAACTGCAAAGGCTATCAGCGAAAACCTTATCTGCCTTTTCTTCGCCTGATTAAGCAAAAAGCGGCTCGCACCCCCTGTGGGCGCGCCAACAAAAAGAATTTCCTGTCTGTCTGATCTCATTTTCGTCTCCTTTATTTATTGTGTCGGGCGTGGCGAGCCACGCCCGGATTTTGATGCATCAGGGCTATGCGCAGGCTATGATCAATACTCCTTCGCGGGGTCGATATTGCCAACAAAGACCGGCTTGACCCTGAAGGTGAAGGAGAACTCCTTCTCGTCTATCCGAAGCTCCTTTGCAAGCTGAGGGCCGCAGGAGTTGGAGCCAACCGGGCTATTGCGGTAGTCTATCGTCACGAAGCTGCGAAGATCCTCCACAAGCTCGTAATCGTGGGCCGTGGCGGTGAGCTGCTCGTCGGTGTAGTGAGATGCGTTGAAGGAGAAGCTGTCAGCGGCGAAGAAAAGACCGATGCCGCTCACATGCGAGATATCCATCCAGCGGGTGCCAAAGTGGGCGCCATTCTCCTGGGGGCGAACATAATGCTCGAAGTTTTTCCCGACCGTGGTCTCAAAAATCGAGAGACGGGATGCGAGTTTCTTGTCCTCGTAGGACTCATATGGGCCATAGCCGAGGTAGCGGATATCCTCATAGCACGGAGTGGTGGTGAAGCGGTAGCCGAACCTGGGCAGGTAGGTTACTCCCTCGCTGACCTTCGCCTCGGTCGAAATCTCAATGCCCGCGCTCTCTCTGATCGTATATCTTACCGAAAGTCGAAGCGCAGGCTCCAGGGCAACCGCGCCGAGCGAAAGGGCGGTATCTACTATAACAGCTCCATTCTCGTCATAATAAGCCTCGCAGGAGTAGCAATGGATATCCATTCTGTCAAAGCCCTGTGCCTCCCAGGTGCGGCGGATATTCCTGTCATTGTCGGTGGGAGCGCGCCAGACGGTGGGAATTACCGCAGCATCAAGCATCGGTCTACCGCTATATACTATCTGCTCGATAAGTCCGCTCGTCTTTCCAATTACCACTCCAATATCGCCGCCCCGTACATAGTAGGCATCCTCGTCCTCCTCAAGCTCGGCCTTGCCGTGGAGGCTACTCATTCTCAGCTCGTCACAAAGAATGATCTGCTCGCTTCCAACCTCATAGCCGATCTCCGCCCAGGGGGTGGGGGTGGACTGGCGAACCGACACATTGAGCGTCATAAGCTCGCTTAATTCCAACACGGGTAGGGGGTAAACCCTGCTTGCGCCGGGCTTAAGGCCAAGCGCGCCGGGGGTGCTCGACCAGATAACCCTGCCGTTTTTCTCTATTGTCAGCGCAACCGACAGGTCGGTCATTTTGGTAAACTGACGAAGCGATGTGATCTTCAACCCCTTGCTTGTCAGGGTGCATTTGAAGGGCTTTATCGCCTGCTTCAATTCAAGGAGTCCCACATGGGGGCGTCTGTCGGGGTATACAAGTCCGTCAACGCAGAAGTTGGAGTCGTGAGTACGGTAGCCGAAGTCACCGCCGTAGGTGTACTTGGGGTGAGTGACGGGGTAGTCACCGATAGCCACCGAGTGGTCGATAAACTCCCAGACACAGCCGCCAAAGAAGTCATCATGGGTGTAAATCAGATCCCAATACTTCTTTAGGTCGCCGGGGCCATTGCCCATCGCGTGGGAGTATTCGCACATAAAGAAGGGCTTGTCGGTGTACTTGCGGCAGAGGTAGTAGTCAAGCATCTCGTCGTCGGGGTACATTCTGCTCTCAATATCTATGTAGGAGCGGTATTCCTCAGGCTTCTTGAAGCCGCGGCGCAGACCGTTCCTTGCCCAGGCGTCGGTGAGCTTTCCTCTCAGATAGAGATCCGCCCAGGAAGCCGTACGCGATTCATCCTCGGCGTGTACAAGTCGGGAGCCGTCCCTGTCCTTGAAGTATTCCGCCATTGCCCTGTGGTTGTCACCCGAGCCGCTCTCGTTACCCACCGACCAGATGATTATCGAGGGGTGATTCTTGTCCCGCTCAAGCATCCTTCTCGCCCTGTCGACATAGGACTCGCGCCATTCGGGGAGGACGGTAAGGGGGGACTCGGCGGTGTTGCCCATTCCGTGGCACTCGAGGTCCGCCTCATCAACCACATAAAGACCGTACCTGTCGCAAAGCTCGAGGAATCTCGGGTCATTGGGATAGTGGCTTGTGCGCACCATATTCACATTGTGCGCCTTCATAATCATTATATCGCGCTCCATATGGCGCATGGGGGTGGCGTGGCCGAGCTGGGGGTGGCTATCGTGGCGATTTACGCCCTTCGCCTTTACCTTCTTACCGTTGATTAATACAACACGCCCCTGCACCTCGATGCGGCGGACACCCACGGGAACGGATATGAATTCCTCGCCCGCGCAAAGCACAAGCTGATAAAGATAGGGGTCCTCGTCGCTCCAAAGATGGGGATTTTCAAGAGTTTCAAGGGTGAGCGTGCCCTCCCCGTTAAGAGTCATCTCGGTCAGCGAAAGCTCGTTGCCACCGTTATCAAGCAGACGGGCAGATACAGTCAGCTCGCCGTTTGTCTTGATTTCGCAGGAAACCTTGGCCTCGGTGAAATCGGCATTCGGCTCTGCCCTGACAAATATATCCTCAATATGTACCCTATCACGGGCAAGGAGATAGACCTCGCGGAAGATGCCCGAGGAGCGGAACATATCCTGGTCCTCAAGATATGAGCCGTCGCACCACTTGTAGACGAGTACGGCTATCTCATTGTCGCCCTCCTCCAGATATTTTGTAATATTGAACTCGCTCGTCATATGGCTGACCTGGCTGTAGCCGACGAATTTCTCATTAATGAAAAGATAGAAGCAGGAGTCCACGCCCTCAAAATTGACATAAACCTCCTTCTCTTCCCAGCCCTCGGGAATAGTAAAGTATCTGCGGTAAAGGGCGCAGGGGTTCTCGTTTGGAACGAATGGGGGATCTACGGGGAAGGGATAGCGCACATTGGTGTACTGGGGCTTGTCAAGATATTCCTTGTCAAGGTCATTCTGCCAGTTCATCGGCACCGTCATAGAATCACAGGTCTCAATATCCTGAAGCACCAAGCCCTCAAGCTCGCTCTCCGAGGCGAAGTATTCAAAGCCCCAGAGTCCGCACAGGCTCTTAAAATAGCGGCTGTAATCGCGCGTCCCGCCCGCTGCGGCAGGCCCGTTTTCATAGGGTACAAAGTAGGCGCGCGTCTCCTCGCATCCAAGATGGAGGGTGGACAGGTCTCTGTGGTAATCCTTAATTCCAAATGGCATAGTTTTTCTCCTTTATATGTAAATTAATATTTACTTAATTTTGGTGCTGACCTCACCCGTGTTAAGAAATTCCTCGCTTCCGTCATCATATCTTATATGAAGCGAGAAGTCCTCACGGATGCCTATCACTGTTGCCTCCCTCTCCAGGGAGGGCTTAATTACCATCACCCGTCTGCCGTCAAGACAGGAACGGGAGGTGTACTGCTCAAATATATATTTTTCGCCGATATCGCCAAGGCGAGAGAGGAATATTCGGCAAATCTCCCCTGCCAGCCTGTCCCTCTCAACCGCCAAGCCGCATTCGCTCTCGATATCGGTCGCAGGCTGGTCGAGGCTTGCCATATCCTGCCTTTTTACATTGATGCCTATGCCGACTATGGCATATTCCATATTGGATGAGCCGTCAGAGGAGAGCCTGCCCTCGGTTAAAATCCCCGCAAGCTTCCTGTCATTTACATAGATATCGTTTACCCATTTTATTTTCGGCTTCAAGGGTGTCAGCCTCTCCAGCGCCTCGCATACCGCCACCGCCGCCAGCGTGGTAAGCCCAAGAGCATCGCGAGCCTCGACTCTCCGCCTGACAAGAAGGCTGAGATAGAGCCCTACTCCCTTCCTCGACAGGAAGCTGCGCCCAAGCCTGCCCCTGCCACAACTCTGGCTGTCCGCTATGAAAAGGGCTAGGGCGGCGTCGGTGTTCTCTGCCGCGTACCCGGCGGCAAGAGTGTTGGTGGAGTCCGCCAGGGGGAGCAGCGTGATTGGCAGCTCCGCCACATCGGCTATAGCCTCGGCTATGACATCGCGTCTTAAATCTGGGGCTATCCCTTCCATCGCTCTCCTCCTTGCCTGACCTTGCTTTTTTCCTTAGTATATCACAGCGCAATGCCACCGTCAATGTATTTTTGTCACATTGATAGGTATATCTTCCCTCCCTCTTTTGTCTATTTTCACTTTTTTGCATTCTCCCCCTTGCATAAAGAGCGAAAATATAGTAAAATAAATGCAATAAACTTTTATACACCCTCGGGTGGGAAGGAGAATTTTTAAGTAATGAAGGCTGTTGTTACCGTTATCGGAAAGGATAAGGTGGGTATCATCGCTATGGCGAGCGCCGAGTGCGCGAAATACGGCGCCAACATAATTGATATCAGCCAGACCGTTTTGAAGGACTACTTCGCTATGATTATGCTTGTGGACATCGATGGACTTAACACCGATTTCAAGGGCTTTGTAGAAGGCTTTGAGAGGGCAGGAGAGGAGTGCGGCGTTGATATCCGTGTAATGCACGAGGATATCTTCAACAGCATGCACCGTATCTGATATGCTTAACACACAGGACATTCTGCAAACCATACGAATGATAAGAGAGGAAAACCTGGATATCCGCACAGTAACCATGGGTATCTCTCTTTTCGATTGCATCTCCGATGACCCCGCAAGGCTCGAGCAAAAGATATATGACAAGATAACCGGCTGCGCCCGCAACCTGGTCCGCATATGCGAGGAGCTTGAGCAAACCTACGGAATACCGATTGTTAATAAGAGAATTTCGCTTACTCCCATCTCCTATGTCGGCGCAGGGCTTGATAAAGACGGCTTTGTCCGCCTTGCCCATATGCTCCAGCGCGCGGCAGACACCCTCGGTGTAAACTTCATCGGTGGCTACTCTGCCCATGTGCAGAAGGGCTACATACCCGGCGCAAGAGCGCTTATAGAATCCATTCCCCAGGCTCTGACCGAGACAAGAAGCATCTGCTCCTCCATCAATGTAGCCACCACCAAGGCAGGCATCAATATGGACGCGGTCAAGCAGATGGGCGAGATCATAAAGGAGACTGCCTACCTGACACGGGACAACGACTCCATCGGCTGCGCAAAGCTTGTGGTATTCGCCAATATCCCCGAGGACAACCCCTTTATGGCAGGCGCGCTCCACGGAATAGGCGAGCCCGACACGGTCATAAATGTGGGCGTCAGCGGCCCCGGCGTTGTTGCCGCCGCTATCAAGGAGGCAGGCGACTGTGACTTCTCTACCCTCGCCGAGACGGTTAAGAAGGTTGCCTTCAAGATTACAAGAGTAGGTCAGCTCATAGCCTCCGAGGCCGCTACCAGGCTCGGTGTTCCCTACGGAATTGTCGATCTCTCGCTTGCCCCCACCCCCGCAAGAGGCGACTCGGTGGCGGAAATTCTCGAAAATATGGGACTTGCACGCTGTGGAACACACGGCACCACCGCCGCTCTTGCGCTGCTCAACGATGCGGTAAAGAAGGGCGGAGTTATGGCATCGAGCCATGTCGGCGGTCTGTCCGGCGCCTTCATTCCCGTCAGCGAGGACAGAGGTATGATAGAGGCAGCCAGACTGGGCACGCTCACCCTGGAGAAGCTGGAGGCTATGACCGCGGTCTGCTCGGTCGGCCTCGATATGATCGCCATACCCGGTGACACCCCCGCCTCCACAATATCCGGCATTATTGCCGACGAAATATCCATCGGTGTTGTAAACACCAAGACCACGGCAGTAAGAGTTATCCCCGTATACGGCAAGGGGGTAGGCGAGAGCGCAGAATTCGGCGGTCTTCTCGGATATGCTCCTATTATGCCCCTGAAGGGTGACTCCTGCGAGACATTCATCAACCGCGGCGGAAGAATCCCCGCGCCCATTCACTCGCTTAAGAATTAAGGAGGACTTATGACGGAAAAGACCAAGAAGAGACTGGTTATCACTGCGGCAATTCTCCTGGCGGTAATAAGCGCCTATCTGCTTATCGCCCTGCTCCCGAGAGGATATAACTACGAGGGAGAAAACAGAATGATGAAGGATGGCGAGCTGCCCATCCTGATAGCTCACGGCGGCGGAAACAAGGAGTTCCCCGATAATACTCTGGAGGCGTTCTACAACGCCTACTCGGTTGACTCCCGTGTAATGATGGAGACCGATGTCAGCATCACAAAGGACGGAGTTGTCATTCTCTCCCACGACACTACCCTGGACAGAAAGACCAATGTTACAGGCAGCATAATCGATTGGAATTACTCGGATCTGATAGCCGAGCGCGTGGATTTTGGCTACACAAACAAGACAGAGGGCGGAGTCCTGGTCGAGGGCAGCGAGCGCGTACACTTCAATGTGGACGGTGTAAACAAATACCCCACCGATGTGGAGTACCCCAATGGGGTAAGCCCCAGGGATAGCGAGGTGTTCCTTGCCACAAGCCTCGAGGAGCTTATAGTCGCCTTCCCCGACAACCGCATAAATGTTGAAATCAAGCAAAGCGGCGAGACGGGCAAAAAATGCCTTGACGCGGTAATCAGGCTGCTGGAAAAGCACAACGCCTTTGACCGAGTGGTCTGCGCCAGCTTCCACGGGGAAATATACGACGAGCTGAAAAGGCTCAAAGCGGAGGGCGAGGTCCCCGAGGGCTTTATGTTCTCCCCGGGCACCGATGGCGTGATCCGCTACTATGTTCTCTTCCTCCTGGGGCTTGACCGCTTCTTCACCGACGAGATGTGCGTTTTCCAGCTCCCCACCGAGGAGTACGGCTTCAGCCTCTCCACCAAGCGCCTGGTCGACAACGCCCACGCCCATAACCTTGCGGTGCATTACTGGACCATCAACGATAAAAGCGAGATGCGGGAGCTAATAGAAATCGGCGCAGACGGCATAATGACCGACTACCCTCACCGCCTGGCAGAGGTCTACGCGGAGTATGGGAAATAATTATTGATCATTCAAGCATCGGGGCAAATTGAATTATCCGGCTTTCCGCTACAAAAAATATAAATAAAGAAGAAAAAACAAAAAACCAAGATCAATCAAACCGATTTGACCTTGGTTTTTGTTATTATTGCGCATAGCGCCCGAATATGTTGCCGCTATAATGCGGCCCTGTTGATTTAACCTATCAGCGCGAAGATATATTCCATAAGCAAAAACGATGCATCGAACGCCATATACAGCCCGTAAAGACATACGAGCGGTATGACTATCCGCACGATACGGTTCATATGCTCGGCGAATATCGAGAACATCGCCACAATTGCTCCGCCAAGCGCTATGGGCAATGCGATAATCGAAACTATGGAGCTTCCCATAGATTGGAAAACAACCAGTCCGATGGTTAAAAGTCCCAAAATCAAGGTAACTATATGTCCCCTGCGCCAGAGGAACTTCGGCTTGCAGCGGTAATTCTTGAAGAGGAATACAAAGCGAATGGAGGAAAGAACGAAGCAGGCAATGAACAGAAGCGAGCCAAGCAGCAAAGCAAGAAGGTCCATTTCTCCATTCAAGCTCCATGTTTCAAGCTGCCCCATCAGGAAGAGAACCGAACAGATAGACGAGCCAAGGCAAGCGATAGCGCCAAGGATCGTGCTGTCCTTTTCGTCAAAGGCGATTATGACAGAGGCAATTGCCGTACCGAGCAGAAGCATCTGTGCCACCTCAAAGGCTCCCGTCTCATAAATAGAGGGGGAGGAATTGAATAGCATATGCGAGCCGAAAAGCGTACCGCATACAGGCAGAAGGTAGCCGGAAAGCGAGCGGAACAGCAAGGCTCCTCCGCTGTCGGAGCCTCTTAAGAACAGGCGGTCAAGCGCGGTTGCCGCCGCAATAGAGAGCAAGGCATAGCCGAGAGCATCAAAGTCGAAGTCGACAATTGCATTGATACCGAAGATGAACGCGGGAATATAGAGGAAGGGAACGAACCACTCCCTGTCCGAGTTATCATCGGCGCTCGCAATTGTGAAGATTACAGTCGCAAGCATTGCGATAATTCCAAGCACCCAGGTGAGCCAGCCAATATCAAGATAGAGACAGAAGAAAATTGCGCCAACCGTGAAGGAAAGATGGACCGCATTGAGGCCGAGTCCCATGGGAGTAATCTCCCTGCCCTTGAAGTCCGTGCTTGCATTATTCTCACAGGAGAGAAGGAAGGCTGCCGCTATCGTACCGATCCAGGTGAATATAGCTGTGCTGGGCATATCACAGTTATAAAAGATGATCATCAGAAGCGTGGATGCGAAGGGTACGGTGGCCGGAAGAGTGTTAAGCAGCCTGGAAAGCGGCTTTGGAACAAACTCCCGCGTATCCGAGCCTAAAAGCACGAAGGACGAGGCCGCCAGGAAGAAGAGCATCGCAAAGCCCATCCAGATATTGAAGGCACCACGGAATAAGAACGCCAGGATGACAAATATCACCGTAGGAACATTGAAGCCGGCAAGCATCGCAAAATTGGGAATCGGCGCAAGCTCGGTCGTTCCGCGGTAGGTTTCACGGGGAGTAGGGGTAGGAGTAGGGGTAGGCGGAGGCGGCGCGGGAGTAGGCCTTGGCCTGTTTGTCGGGCGAGGAAGCGGAGTTCTTGTGCGCTGGTCCTGAGTCGGCGTGGGAGACGGGGTAGTGTCTATCCTTGTTGCCGCGCGGACTCCCGGTAGCTCCAGCATCATTGCGCCAAGCCTTGAAAGGTTCTTTATGCAGAAGCGAACAGCAAAGCTCTCCTTTGATACTCTGGCATTAAGTCCGCTGACCTGATCACACCAGGCGGCATCTCTTTTTGCCTTGTCGAGATCCGAAATCTCGTTTTCCAGGCCCTTCGCCTTTGCCAGCGCCTCTGCCCCGGGCTTGGTGACACGCTTTATTTTTGCGCTCGCTGTGCCAAGACCGACAAAGCGGCGAGATGTGTCCTTGCTTGGTATCATTTGCTCCTCCTTTCATTAATTTAGGAAATATTTCAAAATTGTTAACAAACGCTATTATAGCATAGTTTTCTTTGTATTGCAATAGGAAAAAGCGTTTTTTATATTCTCTTGAAAAGTCTTTGCAAAAGAAAAGGCCGCCTGAATGCTTTAAGTAGCATAGGACGGCCTGTCTTTAATATCTAATTATATAAAAATTGGGGCGACAAAATAGAGAATGACGGAAATTATCGCGCAGACGGACGCCATAATGCAGAGGGGACGCTTGCGTCTTTCCTCAAAAGCGATAACAGCCGAGCCGATGGCGCCAATTATAAGGAGTTGAGCTGCAAGATCAACAAAGCCTCTCCCTTCAAGGGCGCCGGAGATAATCAAAAGCAGGGAGGCAAATACCACGCTACCGATAGGAACGAGATAGCCGGAGAGCAAGCGAAAGAGCTCTGCTCCCTCCGAGCCGGATTTTTTCAGGAACAGTCGGTTGAGCAGGGTGGCAATGGTTGCGCATATAAGCGCTGTGCCAAAATCGCTTGAGTTTCCGTTGTTGACGGCGAGAATGCCGAAGATAAAGGCGGGGATGTAAAGGAAGGAAACATACCATTCCTCGGAAATATAGTCGTCATCGAAGTGGCTCGTCAGGTTCATGAATACGGTAATAATCATTGCCAAAATACCGAACAGCCATGTAACCCAGCCAACCTGTAAATATAGACAAAGGAGCAGAGCGCCGAGGGTGAAGGACATGTGCAGAGCATTACAGCCAAGCTTAGGGCCGTTTATAATACTTCCGGAACCGGTCTGGCAGGCAAGCAGCAAGGTTGCCCCGATAGTACCGATCCAGGTGAATATTCCCGTGCTGGGCATTGAGCATAAATAGAATATCACCATCAAAACGGAGGATGTAAGTGGGACAAGCATAACGAGGTTGTTCACTATCCAGCCGATGTGTTCGGGAACATAATTTTTTGTATCGCTTCCCAGTGTGCAGAAGGCTGTGGATACCAAAAACCAGAACATAGCAATTCCGAGGTGAATATTAAAGGCGCCGGGAAAAATAAATGCAAGTGCGAGGAATATGAATGACGGAACATTAAAACCAACCAGCATCGGTATATTGAGAGTCGGCGCAAGAACCCGGGTGCCGTTGGCTGTTTGTATTCTGGTGGGGGGCGTAGTTGTTGTCGTTGTTGTGGTTGTGCGAGTAGGTGGTGTGGGTGTTTTTGTTTGCTGACCGTTATCCGATGCTACCGGCGTATCCGTTGTCGGCTTTGAAGTGGCGCGTATTTTTGAAGCCTCAAGAAGCATAGAGCATAGCCTCGCAAGGTTGCCGATTTTATACCGAATAATAAGGCCTTCATTCGATATTCTGCCAAAGAGAGCAGAAACCTTGTCACACCAAGCAGTATCTCTTTTTGATGTATCGAGTGCGGTTATTTCAGATTCGAGGCTCTTTGCCCTAGCTAACTGCTCGGTCGTCGCCTTGCCAAATCCCTTTGCCCGTACATCGCCACCCATGCTTGCGAAGCGGCGAGATGTGTCCTTGCTTGGTATCATATAGTCCCTCCTTTCAAAAATCATTACAAATTATTAACAGGGGTATTATAGCATAATCCTTTTCTTTTTTCAAGTAAAAGACAAAATTTTGTCACTTTTTCTGCTTTTCTCTATTTTCACCCAAAAACAAAAGCTCAGCCCCCGAGTTCGGGGGCTGAAAATGTAAACAATTATTTAATTTACAAGTCTCACTCGCGCAAAAAACTTAACACGGGTGTAGGCTTATGTCATATTTGGAACAATGTGAACAACCAGGTTGAATGCAATAACCGCGACGCTGCTTATTGTCGCTCCAAGCTTTATCGGCGTTTCCGCCTCTTCGTCTGTCCAGAACACTCCGCAGTTAATAACCGAGATCGCTATGATCGCAGGGTAGGCACAATACTGCCACAGGGGGTCGAAGAACAGGAGGGTGGTCAGAACAAGCTGAAGGGCGAAGCCGATAAACACCGCCACCATTCCACCGGTACAGTAGAGGTCAAAGCAGAAGAACTCGCTATTCAATAAATCGGCATTTGAGAAGGCGATCATTCTGCTGGCAGCATAGATAAAGAGACCGGCAAATATAATGCCCGCGAAAACAATTATTCCGCCATCGTCGATGTTGTATCCGATGCTGAACATATTCGCCATGTTCAGTATTGACAGTACAACTACATTTATTGCCGACATTGCGTCTGCCTCCTCGCCCGCCAGGGTAATGGCGGAGGAGACCAAGCCACCAATCAGCACGAAGGTTGCCAGCTCGTGGGGGACTTCCCAGCCGTCAAGCCAGCCGTAAATCATAAGGAAGAGGGACAGCACCGTGGCGGAAATGCCCACCACATAGGTAGAGCGCTCGACAAACAGCTCGGAGGTATCCGATGAGCCGAAGCAGGTAAGAAGCTTGCAGTTAATACCCGTGGCGATAAGCGTCCAAAGGATCGCCGCGCCCATCACGTAGACATAGAAGTCCTCGTTCAGGCAGGTTATGCCGACGGCAAGGAGAATGTAGCTTGGCAGATAGAGGAAGGAGAAGTACCATTCCTCCTCCATCGAGACGTTTTCGTCCTGCTGCCAGAGTGAGAAGGCAACAAAGGCAACCGCCGCAACCAGAATGCTTATCCAGGTGAGCCAGGTAATCTCACAGCTGACCGACAGACATATAGCGCCAAGAAGCACCATAAGAGGGGTGAAGGTGTAGCAATAGGTCTCGCCGTCCAGCTTTTCAAGGTCGGTGTCGGGCAGGCCGCTTAAGAAGGTCGAGGCAATTGCCGCAACCATCGTTATAATTGCAGACGGGAGTGGCGCCCAGGCATACATACAGATCGTCGTTACCGCGCTGATAGCAGGAATGATGAAGCATACATGGCCGTTGAACCACTCATACCAGTCGGGGTAGCCAAAGTCAAGACCGTCATAGCCGCGAGCCGCCTCGAAGGAGGAGATTATCAGGAGCATTCCGCCCACCGCTATGCCGAGAAGCCAGGGGAAGGGCGCAGAGTCGATAGTAAAAATCGTGCCCAAAACAGCAAGCCCCTCCGCCACAAGCGCGATGATCATCCAGACATTCAGCGTAAGAGGTGAATAAATCGGCTTTGGTCTTGGCTGGGGTTTGGGGGTTGGTCTTGGCTGGGGTGTGGGGGTTGGTCTTGGCTGGGGTCTAGGCTGAGGCGGAGGCGGAGGCGGAGTCGGAGTCGGTCTTGGCGTGGGAGTCGAGGTCTGTCGCGGCCTCTGTTCCATACCCTTCGCCTCTTCTGCAAGCAAGGCGAGCTTGCCTGTGGTGGTTACATACTTGCGCACATTTGCGCTGAGCCTCTTCTTCTCGAGGGCAAGAACCTTACTGCTCCAGGCGGAGTCGCGATAGCCCTTGTCGAGTATGTAAACCTCCTCGTCAAACTTAACCGCCGCGCGGATATGCGGAAGCTCGCGACACATTTCGTCAAGCTCCCCGAGGGCGGAGATGTTATATCTGATTTCAATAGGCGAGGTCTTAAGCCTTTTCTCCAAGAGGGAAACAGCCTCGCAGAACGCTGCGTCGCGGTCACTGCCCGCAAGCCTTGATATTTCGCCTTCAATTTCGGCAATCTGTCGACTTATTTCCTCGGCGCTTAGCCTTGTTCCGCGTCTGTACGGATTGGCACCAAGGTTGACTAATCTTCTCGCCGTGTCCTTTTTGGGCAGCATATTCCCTCCCTTCCGCTCTGCCTGTCGCAGGGCAAAATTGTCAATAACAAGAGTATTATATCACAATAAGAAGACAAAAGCAAGAGAAAAAACGAATTTGTATGCGTGCAGAAAAGCGAAAAAGGAGGAAGGAGTGGTTAGTGGTCAGTGGCTTGCAATCTATGCCTCCCTCGGGAGGGAGGTGGCACGAGCCTGCGAGTGACGAAGGGAGAGCGCGAAAAGCGTTGTACCCTCTGAGTAAGCCCCCAGCCCACCAAGAGCAAGCGATAGTTAAGCCTTCTCCAGTGGGATGAAAGTAAAGATATCCGCTTGCGCGTCTATCTTGGTATGAGGTGTCAACCAAAGCCTTGCACCCACAGAGCAAGCCGACCCAGTCAAAGTCAATCAACTTTTAAAGCCTTCCCCTTGAGGGGAAGGTGG
>JAFTRB010000035.1 GCA_017462445.1 Clostridia bacterium | reverse complement strand
TGTATTCTTAGTGCGAAGCGCCTTTCGGGGCTAGCTTGATTTAGAGCAGAAAGCGACGTTTACGACCAACAGGCGTATATGCATACGTCGGCGGAAGGAAACGGCGGTAGTAAACAAAAACTAATGAAAATGGAGAAAACCGTAGGTTTTCAACCTTGTTTTTTTAGTTCACATAAAAGTTATGGGCGAGGCACAAATTTATTGCACCTCGTCCATTTTGTTTACGGGTAGCCTCGATGAAGCAGCTCCTTTTTTATTTTCGTCTTGCATACCTTTTCCCCATTAAGAAAAGATATAAAAAAGGAGAATTGTATGAATGGTGAAATAAGGAGAAAATACAGCCTGTTCGAGGCAATCTGTATTGTGGTGGGCATCGTTATCGGCTCGGGCATCTTCTTCAAGGTGCCAAAGGTGTTTTTGGCAAACGATGGCGGCCTGCTAGGCGCGCTATCGAGCGTGGGGCTTGTGGGAATTGTGGTCCTGACGGTTGCCCTTTCCTTCTCCACCCTTAGCGAGGTATACCCGGTCGGTGACGGACTTATCGGCATCGCCGAGGTGGCAATCGGCCCTCGCTTTGCCTATTTTCTCGGCTGGTTTACCGCCACCGTCTATTACCCCACCCTGACCTGCGCCCTCGCGCGGGTAAGCGCAGGCTATATATTCTCTCTTTTGGGCATAACAAGCATCTGGGGCGAGCCCCTCCTCGCCGTTATCATTCTCTTCGCTGTTTTCGCCCTGAACACATTTTTCCCCACCCTAACCGCAAGGCTTGGCGTCAGCGCGACAATTATCAAGCTTATTCCACTTTTGCTCCTTGCCATTCTCGGTACAGCGGTCGGGATATCCGGCGGTGGGCTTGCCGAACATATTACGGGTGGGGGCGTGTCAGGATTTTCGCTGAATTCTGTCACCGCGGGGGCTGTAGCCTTCGCCTTTGCCTACGAGGGCTGGATTGCCACCGCATCGCTCTCGGGGGAAATAAAAAATCCAAAAAAGAGCCTTCCTGTTGCCATTGTCGGAGGTCTGTCCATTGTGCTCCTCGTCTATCTCGGGTACACCCTCGGCATCGGCGGCGTGCTTTCAAGCGAGGAAATTATCAGCTCCGGCGACAGCCTTGCCCTCTCCGCCTTTACATCTCTTTTCGGAAGCCCCACCACAGGAAGGCTTATCTATATTTTTATCCTTATATCCTGTCTTGGCACAACTCTTGGGTTATCTCTTGCCGCCTCGCGAGGTATGCTCCTCCTCGCCGAAAGGGGCTGGGGACCCTGCCCACAGCGCTTCTATTGCCCTGACGAAAAAACAAGAGCCCCGATTGCATCCTCCGCGGTGGGGCTGCTCATCTCTCTTGTCTGGCTTCTTCAATGGGAGGCAGGCTTCGTACACCGTCTGCTTCCGCCCCTTCTCTCCTTTGAGCCTGACGAGCTGCCGATAATAACCCTCTATGCCGCCTATATTCCCCTGCTCCTGAGCCTTTTCCTCCGAGGAAAAAGACTGGGCAGCTTCCGCCGCTTTGTCCTACCGGTATTGGCTTCCCTCTCTGCCCTCTTTATGCTTTATGCCGCAATACTATCCTACAAGCTTGAGGTAATATACTACCTGATAGTCTTTGTATTGATTATGCTCATAGGCTTGCCTTTTTACAGAAGGAGGCGAGGAAGGCTAAGCGAGAGCGCGAATTAAAACCTTTTGTTTTATGCAATCTGCCAAAAAAAATCGTATATTTTGACATTTGACAATATACTGTATATTATTGTATAATAGCCTTAGTAATATATCAAAAGGAGGCTAATATGAAAAAGCTTTTATCTTTTATTCTCGTTCTTTCATTCTCGCTTCTCGCGCTACTCTCCTGTGGCGGTCCCGCCAATGGGGGAGATGAAATAGAGGGCTATTACACCTCGGGTGGCGTCGGCTACTTCTTCACCGAGGACGGTGTTGTCGTTGTAAAGAACGGCGCAGCTCAGTCCACCTCCTACACCAAAAGCGGCACGACCTACACCGTTGACGGCGTTGAGCTAAACGAGGCAGACCTGACAAAGGCCGACTTCGCCGCTCCAACTATGGGCGCTACCGAGTATTTCACCTATGAGACTAACGGCAATATGGTAACTATCACCGGCCTCACAACCGAGGGCAAGGCGCAGGAGGTTCTCTTCGCTCCCAAGGGTGTTACCAACATCGCCACCGGCGCATTCGAGGGCTCCGAGCTTGAGGCGTTTGTTATAGGCAAGACCGATGCCCCCCTCAACCTCTCCAACGGCGCATTCGCAGGCACCGAGATCGACCTCTACATCGTCGCAGAGATGGCGCCCGGCACAGACCTCACCTGTGGAAACCAGCTGCTTGATAACACCGATGACATCGACATCAAGGTTGAATCTGGCGCCTACTCCACCTACAAGGACCACTACACCTGGGGCAACTTTGCGGATCATATCGAGAAGTATTAATTTAACACGGGTACCCCGTTAATAGAAAAAGGATGAGCCGAGGCTCATCCTTTTTCTATTAATACAGGATTATTGTTTGGGTGCTATA
>JAFTRB010000034.1 GCA_017462445.1 Clostridia bacterium | reverse complement strand
TTTTTCTTGACAATACAGGCTTAAAATGATAAAATCCAAGTATAACTTATCAAATAGAGGTGTCCTATGATTAAAACCAAAATTGTATCTTCACTGGAAAAAGCATTTATGGACCAAACGCTCGATGACTTCGAGTCGCTTGAATATATCTCCGCGCTTCGCGGTGAAAGACTGTCACTTCAGCTTTTGTATTTCTACGATAGATCAGACAGCCCTTCGACATGGTGGCAACCCGAAAGGCTTCCAATCGTTCCGGAAGGCAAGCTTGCGCCATTTACCGACATCAGGCGTGTGTTCTCCGTACCTGTAACCAAGGCCATTCACCCTGATGGTATAGACGACAACTATCTCCGCACGGTTCCCGGACTCTACCCTGACCTTTTGAAGCCCCTTTACTACGATGGTAAAATATCATTTACCGCAGACGGAATCAACTCCGCCTGGATAGAAATCAACATTCCGCAGAGCTTTGCCGCAGGCGAGTACACCCTTACATTTTCCTTCGATGACGGAGAATTAGGGAAATGCGAGTCCTCGATTAAGATCGAGGTAATTGATGCTGTTCTGCCCAAGGAGGATATATATTTTACTCAATGGTTTCACGCAGACTGTCTGGCGAACTACTACAATGTTGATGTATGGTCGGATAAGCATTGGGAAATCGTGGAGAATTTTGCCAGGACCGCAAGGAGAAACGGCATAAACGTCCTTCTTACACCGGTATTTACCCCTCCTCTCGACACGGCGGTTGGCGGCGAACGCAGAACAACCCAGCTGATAACAATTACGAAAATCAACGGTGAATACAAATTCGACTTCTCCAACCTCGACAGATGGATAGATATGTGCAATAGATGTGGCATAGACTACATCGAGATATCTCACTTCTTTACCCAATGGGGAGCCGCTCATGCGCCAAAAATTATGGCTAACGTTGATGGTGAATACAAAAAAATCTTCGGTTGGGACACCGATGCTACGGGCGAGGAGTATACCTCCTTTCTTCGTTCCTTCCTCACCGAACTGCTTGCCCATCTAAAGGCAAGAGGCGACGACAAGCGCTGCTTCTATCATATTTCCGATGAGCCGGGACTTGCCCATCTTGAAAACTACAAGAAGGCAAAGGAGACGGTTGCCGATCTTTTGGAGGGCTACACCATTATGGACGCCCTTTCCAACTTCAGCTTTTACGAAACAGGAGTCCTCGATCACCCAATCCCATCAAACAATCATATCCAGCCCTTCCTCGATGCCGGGGTAAAGGATTTGTGGACCTATTACTGTGTCAGCCAGCCACTAAAGGTTTCCAACAGATATATATCTATGCCCTCCTGGCGCAACCGTTCAATAGGAATGCAGATGTTTAAGTATAATATCAAGGGATTTTTACATTGGGGCTATAATTTCTATAACAACCAATATTCGGTTGATCCGATAAACCCCTACACCGAGCCCTGTGCCGACTTCGCCTTCCCGGGTGGAGATGCCTTTTCGGTGTATCCTGAGCTTGATGGAACGGCCCTTGAATCAATAAGACTTGTTGTATTCTACGAGGCGCTTCAGGATATCAAGGCAATGAAGCTTGCCTCATCACTCACCTCCCACGATGAGGTTGTTAGCGCCATAGAGGATGTATTGGGAGAACCCCTGACCTTTGACATATGTGCAAAGAGTGCCAATACGATGCTTAAGATAAGAGAAGCTGTAAATGAAATTATAAAGAGAAGCATCTAAAAAACTAAAAGGGCTGTCGCCGCGGCGACAGCCCCCTGTTTTTCAAGTCTAAAAGCAAAAATATAGAATTATGCGGGATTTGACTCTATATAGGCATCGATAAGATCGGCAAAATCATTTACAGAGCGAAGGATGCTGGCAAACGCCTGGGTGTCCCAATTTGTATTGCGCTCGGTGTAAGGAGTACCCGCGGTGATGCCCATCTTGTTGCGGATACCCTCGGTGTCAAACTCGCCCTCCTTGGTAATATCCTCCTCGGTAAGCTCGCCGTTTGCAAAGTAGCCTGCCATATCAAAGGTCATATTGATAAAGCACTCGCCGCCGGCCTGCGAAACATAATAATAGCCGTCAAGCCATTTGGGAGATCCGTCAGCCTCGGTGCCGGAGGAAGTGGTGTGATAGTAATAATTTACAACCTCGACATATAGGGTGTTCTTCTTCGAGCTGTAGGTCATCATATAATCGATTAAAAGATAATCGTCATACTGCTCGTCGGTAACACCGTCGGTAGCCGAAATATGGCTCTCCTTGTGTATCGCGCTTGCCTCGATAAATTCACCGTTGCCTCTTCCCTGGATACTAAGAGCGCCGTTGAAGGAATAGCCGTCGCTGACAGCGCCAACTGTACCATTGTTCTTCACAATGGGAGCATTCGCCTTTGAAACATTCCAGCCCTTAGCGCCGAGGTAGCTCTGCCAGGCATTCTTACCGCCAAAGCAACCGGTAAGCATAAAGACCATAGACAGACAAATAGATACTGCAAGTAGAAGTGAAACCAGCTTTTTCATAATCTTTCTCCTTATATAAAAATCTAGTGGATATGCTAAGTAAATTATAGCACACCGTCTTGACTATTTCAAGTATGATTAAGCATTTATTATAAATAATGATTATTTATTGACATAACTGTACCGTTATGATAGAATAAAATCAGTTAATTACTAAGTATAAAGGAGCATACAATGAGCGAGCAGAATGAATTTGATATAAGAAAGCACTGCTTATTCGGCTATAATGGAACAGATAGCGAGGTCAAGGTTCCGGATGGCGTCAGGGATATGTCCTATTACATAGAGTGGCCCGACACCGTTACCTCGGTCAGGCTCCCGATGAGCTACAAAACCGTAGAGGGACACGCTTTTAGCGGTAACAAAAATATCGAACGAGTTATCCTCTCCGAGAACACACAGTACATCGAAAAGAGCGCATTCTATGAATGCAGAAGACTAAAATACATAAACCTTCCTGATAGCTTAAGAAAGATACAGGAGGCAGCCTTCTATGGCTGCTATGCCCTGGAGGAGATTGTAATCCCCGATGGCATAACCGTCATCGACCAGCACGCGTTCCAAATGTGTAAGTCTCTGCGCTCTGTCACTTTGCCATGCGCATTGGATACGCTCGAGGGCTACGCCTTTTCAAGATGCGAGAGCCTTGAGGAAATCTCCCTACCCGAGGGAACAAAATTCCTTGGATGGAGCGTTTTTGCAACATGCAAAAGCCTCAAAAGCATCACCCTACCAGACAGCGTAACCAACATCTGGCAGTATTGCTTCTATGAATGCTCAAGCCTTGAGGAAATCAAGCTCCCCGCCTGTCTGACCGAGCTAAGAGGCTATGCCTTCAAGGACTGTACAAGCCTCAGGACTATAGAAATACCAAGCAAGCTTTCAACAATTGAGAGCAATATGTTTGAAAACTGCAAAAGCTTAACCTCAATAAAAATACCGAGAACCGTCAAGACCATTGAAGCGCAGGTATTCCGTGGCTGTACCTCGCTTACAGATATTTACTACACGGGTACACCGGAGGAATGGGATAATATCCACAAGCACCTGGCAGAAATTCCGGAAAATGCTACTATTCACTTTGTTGCCCCCGTGGAGACAAATATCGATGGCTGTATCTGCGCCGAGGGCGTTCTTGTTCGCTATGAGGGCAAGGGTGGAGATGTTACAATTCCCTCCTCTGTTAACGCCATCGGTAAAAGAGCCTTTTACAACTGTAAGCATGTCAAGAGCATAAAGTTCATAAGCCGTGTTGAATTTATAGAGGACGAGGCGTTTATGGGCTCGGGAATTGAGAGCGTTTCCTTCTATTCATCCAACCATTTTGGCGCACGAGCCTTTGCCAATTGCGAGAGTCTTATTACAGTAACCCTCCCACACTTCACCTTCACCGTAGGCGAGGGCTGCTTTAACGGCTGTACCTCACTTCAATCGGTAGCTTTGGATATCAATATTCAAAAAATTGACGGCGCTATTTTTGATAATTGCCCAAGCCTTACAGGTGTATATTATAAGCATTATGAAGAAAAATGGCAAAAGCTTGGCTGTATTCTCCCCGATGGAGTACCTCTTATCACCAGGGAGGTAAAATACAAGGTTACAGCAGCACACATATCAAATGGCAAGGTTGTACTCGAGGAAAAGACCTCCGTCGGTGCGTCAGCCCTTGAGCCCTTTGCACGCCATCTTGAGGGCTACCTGATGCGCATCGAGGGAAAGGATAGCTACAGCTACGATAACAGCGACGATGACAGAGCCTCCGACTATTCCTCCTCGTCAAGCTTTGTAAGATACCACGAGATTGAAGCGCTAAAAAACACCGAGGCTATGCTTTGGATTGACGGCAAAATTGCCGGAGTGGTCTATCGCATCAAGGACGGCAGAAATACAAGAGAACGAGCATTCCTCTTTGACGGAAGCTTTGCCAGCGGCTTCACCGTCGGATACAGTGCCTCCCATAGCTCAAGCTACACCTCGGTAGACAAAATCACCCTTGTCAAAAAGGGCGAGGACGGTGCCCCCACAGAGGGCAGATATCCCCGCTACGAATTGAGCGAAAATAGCTCGGATTTGTAAGCAAGCTTAATTATAAACCTATAAGCTACTTGTCAAATCAGCCAGCTTCGATTGCTTTCTCAATTTCTCAAAATTATAAATCAATTTCCAAATTCAAAAACTATATCAAAAGCCCGACCTCGGTGAGGTCGGGCTAAAGCTTTGTTTAACAAGGGATAATATTTACTCCCCGGTGTAGTTGTAGGTGATGGTGTAGGAGCCGGTATTAGGATTCCAATCAGGCACTTTAATATATTATTCCACTGTGCCAGTGTGCCTCTGTATTTTATACTGGTGAGGCTATCGCAATAATAGAACGCATATCTGCCTATGCTGGTAACACTGTCGGGAATGGTCACGCTAGTGAGGCTATCGCAATCATAGAACGCATAAGAGCCGATGCTGGTGACACTATCTGGGATTGTCACGCTGGTAAGGTTGTAGCAATTACGGAAAGCATAATCGCCGTAAAGTAAGCTCGTTTCTCTTGACCATCTTATCCTCTCCGAGATAGGTCAGAATGTTACCTTTTTGCTTTCCCGTATCGGTGAACACGGGAGTACGGGAAATCAATCCCTGTTTCTCTCTCTTCTTTAATATCTTTTGTATTGTTCTGTCGGATACAGCGAGCTTTTCCGCAAGTCACCATACCTCAACCGATTTACCGCTATTGGCGCAGATAAAATTGAGTATAATTTCTTCTCTCTCGGCAGGTGTCGGCTTTCTGATTTCAGGTTCTATGTTATCGTCATAGCCGTCATATTTCAGCTTGCGTCTGTCAACAAATTCAACGTAGCCGTATTTTCCTCGGCGTGTTTGTTTCTTTTTCATATACTTGCACCATTTCATTTATGGGTACATTATATCATAAAATCTATTATTTTGCATTTGTTATTTTATT
>JAFTRB010000033.1 GCA_017462445.1 Clostridia bacterium | reverse complement strand
ATTCCCGACTCTCTTGAGCCCTACATCCAGAACCACGACGCGTTCCTTCTTCAGAACCACGGCGCTCTTACCGTAGGCTGCTCGCTTACCAAGGCCCTCTTCATTATGGAGGAGGTTGAGTTCAACGCAAAGATCTGCAAGAACGCAATGGAGCTTGGCGCAGTTCACGAGATTCCCAACGCAGAGCTTAAGAAGCTTATGGAGCTGAGAAAGAAGATGAACCTTCCCGGCCGTCACCCCGGCATTGAGTATGACGAGGAGCCCAAGGCGGAGGTCAGCGAGGATCTTGTTGCCGCTATTACTAAAAAGGTTCTTGAGGCGCTTGGCAAATAATTGCCGGATAGGATAGGAGAAGAAAGATGGCTATTAATTGGACAGAGGCTCAGATCGAGCAGGTCGTCGCATCGGTTCTTCGCAGTCTTGGCACCCAGGTAACAGAGAAGGCGACAGGCTGTCAGTGGGATTCCACCAGCTACTGCGGCCGCAAGCTTATCGGTATTTTTGAGGATATGAAGGATGCTATTGATGCAGCCACTCAAGGCTACAAGGCTATCCGCGCTATGTCGCTTGACGAGAGGGAGAAGATCATTGCGGTTATCCGCGATCTCACTCGCAAGGAGGCGCCCGTTATGGCGGCTCTCGGTGTTGCCGAGACCAAGATGGGCAGGGTAGACCACAAGACCGCAAAGCATATCCTTGTTGCAGACAAGACTCCCGGCACCTCGGATATTGTTTCCCAGGCAAAGACCGGTGACTACGGACTTACGCTTACCGAGATGGCTCCCTTTGGAGTTGTCGGAAGCATTACTCCCAGCACAAACCCCTCCGAGACTGTTATCTGTAACAGCATCGGTATGATAGCCGCAGGAAATGGCGTTGTATTCAACCCCCACCCCGGCGCTATCGCAACCTCCAACTATGCGGTTGACCTTGTAAACCGCGCGAGCGCCCTGGCAGGCGGCCCGAAGGTGCTTGTTGCCTCGGTGGCAAAGCCCACTCTTGAGAGCGCCGATGTAATGTACAAGCACCCCGTTATCAAGCTGCTTGTATGCACCGGTGGCCCCGGAGTTGTAAAATCGGTGCTTTCCAGCGGAAAGAAGGCTATCGGCGCAGGCGCGGGCAACCCCCCTGTAATTGTCGATGACACCGCCGATGTAAGAAAGGCGGGCAAGGATATCATCGATGGCTGTACCTTTGACAATAACCTTCCCTGTATAGCGGAGAAGGAGGTATTTGCCTTTGCTAATATCGCCGACGAGCTTATCAGCGCAATGCTGGCAAACGGCGCGTATAAGATTGACAGAGCGACGGCGGATAAGCTTGCCGAAATCGTTCTTGTAGATAAGAAAAACCCCAAGACCGGAGTTGTTTCGAAGATCGTAAACCGCGATTGCGTTGGTAGAGATGCCAAGGTCATTCTTGAGAAGGTCGGCATTCATGTGGGAGATGAGGTCCGTTGCATTATCTGCGAGACCGACTTCGACCACCCCTTCGTTCAGCACGAGCTTATGATGCCCATTCTCCCCATCGTGAGAGTGCGCGATATCGACGAGGCTATCGACCTTGCGGTCAAGGCGGAGCATGGCAACCGTCACACAGCTCATATGCATTCCAAGAATATCGACAATCTCACTCGCTTTGCAAGGGCGGTTGAGACTACCATATTCGTAAAGAACGCCCCCTCCTATGCAGGTATAGGCTTTGGCGGCGAGGGTCATACGACCTTCACCATCGCAGGACCTACCGGCGAGGGCATCACCAGCGCGAAGAGCTTTACCAGGCTACGCAGATGCGTGCTTGCGGAGAGCTTCCGTATAATTTGATAAAGGAAGGATACAGATATGAATCTCAGTTCATCTCAGGTAGAGAGCATCGTAAGAAAGATCCTCGGCGAGATGGGTGGCACAGCTCCCAAGAGCGCAGGCATTCCCAAGACCGCAAGGGTTGCGATGCTTACAGGACAGAAGAAGATTGAGGTCAAGGAGTTCCCCGTACCCACCCTTACCGATGACGATATTCTCGTTAAGGTCGAGGGCTGCGGCGTATGCGGCACCGATGTACACGAGTGGCGCGCGGATCCCTTCGGCATCATTCCCGTTACCCTCGGACATGAGGGTACAGGCGAGATAGTTTATCTCGGAAAGAATATCAAGGCTGACACGGCGGGCAAGCCCATCAAGGTTGGCGACAAGCTTGTTACCAGCGTTATCAGCTGCGGCGAGTGCTACATCTGCCGCAACCAGCCCGCAAACACCAACCTCTGTGACAAGCAGGGCGTGTTCGGACTTATTCCTCACAGCGATAGCCAGCCCCTTACCGGTTGGTTCTCGGATTACCTCCTTATCAGAGGCAAGGCTCGACCTACTTTGTAGTAAACGACCTCGACCTCAAGGAGAGAATGCTCCTCGAGCTTGCCTGCGTATGCGTTCACGCGCTGAAGAGAGCGAACTCCACAGGCCTTATCAACTTCAACTCCAAGGTCCTCGTTCAGGGACTTGGTCCTGTTGGTCTGGTTATGATTTCGGTTCTTCGCGCAGCCGGTGTAAACCACATCGTAGCTATCGACGGCGCTCCCAAGCGCCTTGAAATGGCAAAGAAGCTCGGCGCAAAGACGGTTATCAGCTTCAAGGAAATAACCACTCTCGAGGAGAGGGTTGCTCTT
>JAFTRB010000032.1 GCA_017462445.1 Clostridia bacterium | reverse complement strand
TTTAAGAGAAAGCTCGGCAATAATTATACTGCAAGCTATCCGAAGGAGGTAATATGTCAAGTCTTATAATACCCGAGGGCTACCGCTCCCGTATGGATTTATACCGCACCCAGAAGGCGATATCCTTCATTAAGGCGGGCTTCCAGGCAAGGCTCGCCGAGGCTCTTGATCTGCGCCGTGTCTCCGCCCCTCTCTTTGTCACCGAGGGCTCGGGACTAAATGATAATTTGAGCGGCAAGGAGCGCCCCGTTTCCTTTGATATCCCGGATGTAGGCGAGACAGGGCAGGTCGTCCACTCGTTGGCGAAGTGGAAAAGGCTTGCTCTCAAGGAGTACGGCTTCTATGTGGGACGCGGACTCTACACCGATATGAACGCAATACGCCGTGACGAGGAGCTTGACAATATCCACTCCATCTATGTGGACCAGTGGGACTGGGAGAAGGTTATCACCGAAAAAGAGCGCTCGCTCGACTACCTCATCGAGGTGGCGGAGAAAATCGTTAATGCTATCTGCGACACCCACGAAAGCCTCCTTTCGGAATTTCCCGAGCTGGAGGGGATCAGCCTGAAAAAAGAGCTGTATGCCATCACCTCCGAGGAGCTTCTTGGAATGTACCCCGACCTCACCGCCAAGGAGAGGGAGAACGAAATATGCAGGGAGCGCGGCACCGTCCTGATCATGCAGATTGGTGGCAGACTCTCAAACGGAGAGATGCACGACGGCAGAGCGCCCGACTATGATGACTGGGAGCTGAACGGAGATATTCTTTTCTATAATCCGCTTCTTGATTCCGCCCTCGAGATATCCTCAATGGGAATCCGTGTCGACGGGGAGTCGATGAAAAGGCAGCTTGAAGAAAGAGGCTGTCCGGAGCGAGCCTCGCTTCCCTTCCACAGCATGCTCCTTAAGGGAGAGCTACCCTTGACCGTAGGCGGAGGAATAGGTCAATCCAGGCTCTGTATGCTTATGATGGGCTGCGCCCATATAGGCGAGGTACAGTCCAGCATTTGGGACAGGGCAACAAGAGAGGGCTGCAAGGAAAGCGGCATAAGATTGCTTTAATTCCTCCCCGTCGACACACCAATCAGGGCGGCGTGCCGTCGATCCGCTGTATGGATTATCAAACGCGCCTCACCGACAAGCTCTCGGCATAGCGTGTCAAAAGCATACGCGAGGCAAATACCGCTACACGGCGGCTGTGTTTGTAAAAAAAACAAACGCAAAAACAGAAAAGAAGCGTTATTCAATACTTTTGTCTATTTAATTATCAATTATGTATTGACAAAATAATAACAATCTAGTATAATAACCTCACAGACACTGCTATTTTTTAGCAGAATAAATTAAATAATCAGGAGAACGAAATGAAAAGAATTATCGCATTTGCCCTCCTTGCATGTATGCTTGTGCTTGCACTTGCAGCTTGCGGCCCCGCAAACAAGGAGTACAAGCTCGCTATTGGTGTAGCGGTTACAGATACCGTTGCAACCCTGGAAACCGAGCAGACGGTTGCGGCCGTCGTGCTTGACAAGGACAACAAGATCGTTGCTTGCCGCATTGACACGCTTGCTGTAAAGGCTACCGTCACAGATGGCGCGGTTGACTCAGCCCCCACCTACAAGACCAAGATGGAGCTTGGTGATGACTACGGTATGCTTAGCGATTACGGCTCCAAGCTCGCAGAGTGGGACGACCAGGTAAAGGCTCTTGAGAGCTTTGTTGTCGGCAAGACTCAGGCAGAGGTTGCCGCTATCACAGGCGAGGAGACCGACCTCGTTGCAGGCTGCACCATCGGAATCGACGATTTCCTTAAGGCTATCGACAACGCCTTCAAGGACGAGTACAAGGTGTCCTTCTCTACCGCAGGCACTGTTACCCTCGGCGTTGCTATGAACGGCGATGTTGCTGACAAGTCCGCAAAGGCAAACTTCACCACCGATACCGCAGCAGTTGCTATGGTTGATGGCAAGGTTGTTGCCGCTACCATCGACTCCATCGATGCCAACATCACTTATGACGAGGATGGCGTTGGCAGCGAGTTTGCCTACAAGGGCTCCAAGCGCGAGCAGGGTGATGACTACGGTATGCTTGGCGATTACGGCTCCAAGCTCGCAGAGTGGTATGACCAGGCACAGGCTTACGCGGACAGCGCAGTTGGCAAGACCGCATCCGAGCTTGCAGGCCTCGCTACCGAGGGTGTAACTGGCTGTACCATTTACGCAGGCGGCTACAAGGCAGCGATTGAGAAAGCAGCAGGCTACGCTCGCTAATCCGGCTGGGATATTAGGGTATAACCGAATAAAAAACAAGTGGGGTGTTATTTTCATAACTCCTCACTTTTACTTTATTAAAACCTGAAAAATAATAAGGTTGAAAACCTTACGGTTTTCTTCGATTGAATTAGAGTTTTTTATTCTATCTTCCCTCGCTTCCTCTCGCTGTATGCATATACAGCTTCGGGGCGCGATGAAAGATTTCTCCTCCTAATCTCCCTAGCCGGCTGGGATATCAGGGTATAACCGAATAAAAAACAAGTGGGGTGTTATTTACATAACTCCTCACTTTTACTTTATTCAAGCCTGAAATATAATAGGGTTGAAAACCTCACGGTTTCTTTAATTAAATTAGATTTTTTATTATATCTTCCCTCGATTCCTTTTCCTTCCCCGCTCGCCTCTTGACATAAACCAAAAAAGATAGTATAATAATAAAAGAAGGAACAAACACGGATTTACGCAAACAATTCTTTACAAAAAGGATGTACAATGAATAATAAATCTTCACACGCCCCCCTACTGTCATTAGTTCTGTGCCTTTCGATGCTTCTATCCATGCTCGTCGGCTGCGGCAAGCAGGATCCCCCTATGCAGGCAAAAAAGGTTTCCGAGAACTATTTTAACACGGCTTCGGTCGTATACTCATATGCCGGCGACGATGAGGCGGTTTTTCTTGACAACTTCAAGCTTGTCGAAGGTATGCTGAAGGAATACCATCAGCTCTTTGACATCTACTACGAATACAAGGGCGAGAATACAGAAACCATAAACAATATAAAAACTATCAACAAAAATGCCGGCGTATCTCCCGTGAAGGTCGATAGGAGAATTATCGATCTGCTTCTCTTCTGCAAGGAGATATACGCGCTGACAGATGGCAAGACCAATATTGCCCAGGGCGCAATGCTTAAGCTATGGCACGACGAAAGAGAAAATGCCCTGGACAACCCTACCTCCCCCGAGCTGTGGCGGCTACCCGACAGGGACGCATTGATAGAGGCGAGCAGCCACGCATGTATGGATAACCTCATAATTGACGAGGCGGAGGGAACTGTATATATCAGCGACCCCAAAATGCAGCTGGATGTGGGAGCCGTGGCAAAGGGCTACGCCACCGAGAGAATTGCCGAGGAGCTGATTAAAAAAGGGGTTACATCGTACGTATTGAATATCGGCGGAAATATCAGAATTCTTGGCTCCAAGCCCTCGGGCGAGCATCACCAGATCCACATTCGCAATCCCAAGGACCCATACAGCAAGAACTATTCCTATAGCACAACCGCCTCCGATACCTCGGTTGTTACCTCGGGCAACTATGAAAGATATTACCTTGTCGACGGAGAGAGATACCACCACATCATCGACCAGGATACCCTATATCCGTCAGAATACTTCGACTCGGTTTCAATATTTACGAAGGACTCCGGGCTTGCCGATGCCCTATCCACCGCTCTTTTCTGTATGTCCGAGCAAGACGGGCGCGCCCTCATCTCCTCGCTTGATTGCAAGGTCGAGGTCATCTGGATCTACCCAGACGGCAGAGTCAGCAAAACCGACGGCGTGTAGATATAAATCCGGCAAGCTCTCTGGCATCGCTTGTCTAACAAATTCAATTCTGCTCAAGATGTCAACACCTACCGCCATTAGCCTGTTCAGCCGAACAATGTCGTAAAAACACGCATACGCACCCTATTTTTAATTACAATCCGCCTCCTTCAAGTGGCGGATTTGTTTTTTTATAAGGGGAGAGTGGTCAGTGGTCAGTGGTACTCTTTATCGGTGCAAGCCCTCGGGGAGGTCTTGGTGCTGACGCACTGTGTTTGTCTTGCGACAAACCACCGAAAGAGCAATCTGCGGCAATCATCCTTGTGAGCAAGCTCCCAGATATGATTGCTCTTGATTATCAGT
>JAFTRB010000031.1 GCA_017462445.1 Clostridia bacterium | reverse complement strand
TCGCGCCTCTTATCATTCTCTATCTCTTCTGCCAGAGATACCTTGTACAGGGTATAGAGCGTTCCGGTCTGGTAGGCTAATATCCTTTTTCGGTATAATACTGAAGCGACTCCCTCGGGAGTCGCTTATTTTTTTCAATATTGTGGAGTATAAAATATGAAAGTTCAAACTAAAAAGACACGGTTTGCCCTTATCTTTTGACAAGATATTTCCTCATGTCAATAGCGCAGGCAAGCAAAATAATCAAGCCCTTTATTATATAGAGCATATTTTGGTCAACCGATAGGAAATTCAGGCCAACAAAAATGATTTGTAAAAGCAGAACTCCGATTACAATTCCTCCGATTTTTCCCGTACCGCCTACAAAGGATACTCCGCCGATAACACAGGCGGCAATAGCATCGCTCTCATAGTTTTGCCCTGTGTAGGAGGCTATCGAGGCAATTCTTGCCCCCTCGATAAATCCGGTAATGCCGTACATTATTCCCGCCAGAATAAAGACGCCAACTATGGTGCGGAATACATTTACTCCCGAGACATTTGCCGCCTCCTCGTTTGCGCCAACCGCGAACATATTTCTTCCGAAGGAGGTCTTATTCCATATTACCCACATTATTACCGTGATGATTATCGAATATAAAACATATTTTGGTACTGCAATTCCCGCAATATAGAATAGCGGTCCGCTAACAAAATCAAGATAGGAGGCGTCAAGACCGGACAGCGTCTGTCCGCCGTTATTACCAATTTGCAGGTAGAGGAGTATAAGACCAAACAAAATAAGCTGCGTTGATAGGGTAACAATAAAGGGATGGAGCTTGAATTTTGCAACGAAGAAGCCGTTGACCAGCCCGATTACAGCGCCCACCGCCATAACAATAAGCAGAACTACAAGCACAGGCATTGTCCCAAGAGAAGGGAACATCTTGTTAGCATAGCCGGTCATCTGCAAGAGCGAAGCGCCAATACAGGCTGTAAGACCAACCGCGCGACCTGCTGAAATATCCGTTCCGGTTAGTACAATAGCGCCGCCTATTCCAAGCGCAATAGGTAGCTTCGCGGCTGTCAGGGATAGTATGTTTATTATCGAGGCAACCGAAACAAAGCGCGGGCGCATAATAGCAATAATGATTACAGCGGTAATAATAAGGATGTACATAGCCTTGCTAAAGAGAAAATCGGTAACAGCCTGTCTCTTTTCCTTTGCCGATAGCTCTCCAAAGCTTTGCCATCTTTCCTTTATACCGCGCAAATATTTTACAAAGAAGCCGTCATTCAGCTCCTCATCCAAATTGTTTTCGGGCATATATACCTCACAATAGATTCTTTGTTGCCAGGCGCATCACATCCTCCTGCGTCTGTGTTTTTGGGTCTACCTCACCGACAAGCTCACCGTTTGACATAACCATGATCCTATCGCATATTCCAAACAACTCGGGCAGCTCGCTTGAAACGACGAGAACTCCGTGGCCATCCTCGGCAAGCTTGTTTATAAGCTGATATATTTCCTGCCTTGCTCCAACATCAAGTCCTCTGGTTGGCTCGTCCAGCAGAAGCACCCTTGGCTTTGTCAGCAGCCATCTGCCAAGAATAACCTTTTGCTGATTTCCGCCCGAAAGTGTGCTGATTCTGGCTCTTAAAGAGGGTGTCTTTACACGCATACTCTTAACAATTGACAGAGCAGCCTTGTTCATTCTCTCCTCGCTTAAAAGCCCAAACCGCTTATAGCCATCAAGGCTGGAGATAATTGCATTCTCTCTTACGGATAATATTCCAAATATTCCGCTTGCGCGTCTTTCCTCTGTAAGCATTGCAAAGCCGTTTTTCTTTGCTCGAAGCGGCGAGGAGTTGTCAACTCTTGCGCCATTTAAGAGGATTTCACCTCTAAGCTTTCGTCTTAAGCCAAAGATCGTGCTGAGCAGCTCGGTTCGCCC
>JAFTRB010000030.1 GCA_017462445.1 Clostridia bacterium | reverse complement strand
TGGAGCTTTCGGGAATGGCGTTCATACCAATCTCGATACACTTTCTCAGGTCGGGAATGACGAAGGCTGAGGACTGCATTGCGGCAACAAAGGCGGCGGCAAAGGTTCCTTCTCCTGCTCCGTGGTCAACCGCAGCATCCTCCATTGCCAGGCGAGCTGCGATATGGGGACAGCCGGGAGCGACAGAAGCCCACACCTCGGTGCGTATCCAGGCGCCGTTGGAGTGCTTCCAGGAGTTATCGTAGTCGCCGCTCATTGGAGGGGGCAGACCGCGGTCCATATTCCTTCTTCCAAGGCCGTATTCGTTCCAGGTAGGGTGAATAAATGTCTGCCAGTATTTACCGATAGTCTGGGCGTTAATTGCGTGGAGTCCGTTCTGCTCCAGGGCATAGAGCCATACAAGCTGGAGGTCTAGGTCATCGTTTGCCAGAACTACTCCGGGAGGGGTGGTAAATCCGTTTACCTCGTTTATTTTGCGAGTTCCCTCGAAGGGAGTACCGAGTGTTCCGCCGATATTCTTACCTGTCCAGCAGGCATAGACCTTGTCGCGGTAGGCATCAAAGTTAAGCTTCATAATATTTCTCCTTAAAAATTATTTACAAATTAACCGAAAAGCGGGAAGCTGATAAACAGCGGCGAGCATCTTCCCACAGGCTTGATTTCAAGAACGATCTCGTTCGTGGGCGCTAAAGCCTCACCCGCCCTTATGCTGTACTCCAGCGTAAGTCTGCCGCAGTTGTGGGGGTTAAAGTCCTTGATGAGAGCAGACATCGGGCCACAGGCAACAAAGCCCTCGGGAAGAATCCACCTGATTTCCACCGCTCTTGGCTCACTCTCGAAGTAGCAGTGGCTCTCCAGTGTCAGACGGGCGCTTATCTCCTCGCCCCTACTTATGAACGGCTCCTTGCCAAGCGAGAGAATTGCGGTGAAGAGTAAATTCTCCGCCATCACCGAGTTCGGTGCTATATCCTCCGCCCATTTTCTCGCCCTTCCACTTGCCAGCTCGACAAATCTTTCAAAGCAATCCTCGGGGATATCCTCGTTGTCATCAAGCTCGACTCCCCACTCATAGAAGACATTTGTGTGACCCCAGTTTGTAAAACGGATGCTGTTGGCATACAGCACGCTGGGGCATACTGCGCATACCCTGTCGGTAAGCTTTCGGCAGGTGTCGGGCAGGCTTCTGCCGTTGTTGCCCCTTGCAATAGATATGGTAACAATATCGTCACCTATATGTTTTCGCCAATCTACGGGTATTTTTTCAGTGCCGTGAAGAATGCCCAGCGTTGCGCCACAGGTAGCGCCGGTGCAGTCGGTGTCATCGCCACAGCCAATGGCAATTATCATACTCTTTTTGAAGTCTCCCTCGCCCCAAAGCAGGCCGATGACCGCATAGGACACATTGGAGGGCGCCTCAAACCAGCCGTTTCCAATATCCGCATTGAGCTGTTGCACCGCATTTCTCGCATCTCGCCAGCTCATACCCTCGTCATAGCATTTAAGCACAAACTCAATGGACTTCGCCATTCTGGAGCCCTCGGGAATTGCATTCATGCCAACCTCGATGCACTTCTTAAGGTCGGGGATTGCAAAGGCGGCGGATTGCATAGCCGCAACAAAGGCTGCCGCGTATGTACCCTCACCGGTGCCGTGGTCAACCATCGCGTCCATCATAGCATACCTTGCCGCCACATGGGGCATAGCCGGAGCAACACACGCCCAGATTTCGGTGCGTATCCAGGCACCGTTGGAGTTCTGCCAATCGTTCAGATAATCCCCCGACATTGGCGGAGGCAGACCGCGCCTCATATTCATTTTGCCGTGACCGTACTCATTCCAGTGCGGAGTGATAAAGGAGAGCCAGTGCTCGCCCAGCATCTGCGTGCTTATCGCGTTGGGGCCGTTCTGCTCTAAAGCATAGAGCCACACAAGCTGCAAATCGAGGTCATCGTTGGGAAGAACAACTCCCGCCTGCGTGGTAAAGCCGTCAATCTCAATAAACTCTCGCTTGCCCTCAAAGGGGGCTCCCATGGTCCCGCCGATATTCTTACCTGTCCAGCAGGCATAGACCTTGTCGCGGTAGGCATCAAAGTTAAGCTTCATAAAAGTATCTCTTTCATTAAAATATTATAGATCATATTTTTCACAGAGGAAGCGCTGGAAATTAGGCTCTCCAAGATTAGACAGCTCTCCCACACCACTCCTCAAGCATATATTACAATAAATGCCGTAGCTTTTCAATATCATATCTTTACTTTAGAGTTGCAAATATTTACTTTTTCTTTTATTCGTAAAAAAACGAAAAGAATTTTTGTTCATTCTGTACATAGAATAAAATCGCAAAGCTGCGTAAAAGTGCGAAAAATGGTAACACTAGAGCATATCTCATAAAAAAGGAGAGAATATGCGTAGAGAAAAGGTAGAGATCTGCGGCATCGACACCTCGAGCCTGAAAACCTTGACAGAGGAGAAGAAGAGAGAGCTGCTTGTCCGTGCCAGGGCAGGGGATATGGCGGCAAGAGAGGAGCTGATTCTCGGCAACCTTCGTCTGGTTCTTTCGGTAAGCGGCCGCTTTAACCCAAAGCACGATACAGGTGACGATCTCTTTCAGGTCGGGTGCATCGGGCTTATAAAGGCTATTGATAATTTCAATCTGGATATGGATGTCAGGTTTTCCACCTATGCGGTGCCGATGATTATAGGCGAGCTGAGAAGATACCAAAGGGATAACAACGCGGTCAGAGTTTCAAGGAGTGTCAGGGATTTGGCATATCGGGCGTTGCAGGTCAAGGAGGATATCTGTCGCACCGAGCAAAGGGAGGCAACCTTAAACGAAATTGCCACAAGGCTACAGGTAAGCCCGAGCGCCGTTGGCGAGGCAATGGAGGCAATAGTCGAGCCTATTTCCATCTTTGACAGCGTGTACGGTGACGGGGAGGACAAGATGTTTGTCATAGACAAGCTTGCCGACGAGGACGAGAGCGATGAGAGCTGGGTGGAGAATATGAGCCTCCAGGAGGCAATGAAAAAGCTGAACGAGAGGGAGCTTAATATAATCCGTCTCCGCTTCTACAAGGGCAGAACGCAGATGGAGATAGCCGATGAAATAGGCATCAGCCAGGCACAGGTGTCGAGGCTCGAGAAGGGGGCAATTACAAAGCTGCGGAAATATATTTGAGTGATTAGTGGTTAGTGGTACTCTTTATCGGTGCAAGTCCTCGGGGAGGTCTTGGTGCTAACGCACTATGTTTGTCTTGCGACAAACCACCGAAAGAGCAATCTGCGGCAATCATCCTTGTGAGCAAGCTCCCAGATATGATTGCTCTTGATTATCAGTGGTCAGTGGTCACGCACGCCATAGCAGCTATGGTTAAAGAACTTCAGTGTGCGTGCTAGCATTTTTCGGCGATTTGGGACCCGACCCAAATCGATTTGCAAGCAAATTACCCTCAAAATAAGGGCCTCGGTGGGTATAGTGGTCTGTATTGTAGGGACCGGCGTTAGGGCGGTCCGTGTGGGATAACCCACAGAGCAAGCCCAGCCCGTGTCATCCTGAGCGGAACGGAGTGGAGTCGAAGGATCTCTTAAACGGTGAAGTTTGCTTCGCAAGTGAAGTTTTGCCCCTCGGCAAAGTGAAGTTTCTGTCGAAGTGAAGTTTTGCCTATTGGCAAAGTGAGTTGTTGTAGAAATGCCCCCGACCTGTTATCCTGAGTGGAGTCGAAGGATCTCTTCTAAGGTAAACTTAACCGAGAGTGGCGAATGGGATAATCTCTTACGGATAAGTGATTAATTGATTTTTTAGTTTTTATAAAAATTATGGACGAGGCACAAATTAAACTGTACCTCGCCCATTTTGTTTACGGGTAGCCTCGATTAAGCAGCCCTTTGTCTTTATTTCTTTATACTATCCCTTTCTCTCCAGGCGTCAATAACCACCTCGGCAATATAACGCATTCCGTCCTCGTCGGGGTGCAGGCCATCGATGGTGTTCATGTAGTAGAAGTCGCCCCTCATGCGGCTTGATGCGAGATCGGCAAGATAGAAGCCCTCGCCCATATCAAGCACCGCCTGCCTGATTATTGCATTAAAGGCGTTGCATCTTTCACGCAGCATGATGTCCCTGTCCGGCAGATTAACGCAAAGCACCTCGGCGCCCTTGTATTCTCTTGCAATTATTGCAAGCGTCTCTCTGTAGTCCGACTCAAAGACATCGGTGGCAATGCCACGCCCCAGGTCGTTTATCCCCATAAAGAGGAGAATTATATCCGGACTTTTGCCGTCATCATTTGCCAGCTGATAGGCGCGATTAACCCCGGAGCTATCATCATCTCTGCCGCTGAGGTTGCCACCCGACCAGGAGTTGTTTACGCATAGCTCCAGGTCAAATTCCTTCATAAAAAGGCTCCAATAGGTCCCCTCAAGAGGGAAGGCCTCGCGGTAGTACCAGGGGTTTCTTCCTGTTGTAAGGTTAGCGATGGGGTCATTTGATACACCCCTAAAGGTGGAGATGCTGTCTCCCAAGATAGATATTAGCTTTGACATAGCAGGCTCCTTTTTTTGTTCGCTATTTGAAATTTCTTCATATATTATTATA
>JAFTRB010000029.1 GCA_017462445.1 Clostridia bacterium | reverse complement strand
GTGTCTTTTTCTTTGGAGCGGATTACGGGGCTCGAACCCGCCACCTCCACCTTGGCAAGGTGGCGCCCTACCAAATGAGCTAAATCCGCGGATATTTAGTTGAAGTATGGCGACTCGGATGGGGCTCGAACCCACGACCTCTAGCGTGACAGGCTAGCGCTCTAACCAACTGAGCTACCAAGCCGAACTACTTCAGACCTGGGATGATCCCAGAGAGAAAACTCTCTTGGTGGAAAGTACAGGGCTCGAACCTGTGACCCTCTGCTTGTAAGGCAGATGCTCTCCCAACTGAGCTAACCTTCCGTTCGTGCTTGAATATTATAGCAGAGGATTTTGCATTTGTCAATACATTTTTGAAAAAAAGCAAATTTTCCTGCGACAAAATTAAAAATTATATAAAATATTTTAATTGACTTTATCTCCTTGCTGTGTTACAATATATTGATAGAAGGTATTTATTATATTGATTTTTAAGAGCTTGAAAATAAAACGAGGAGAAGGACTATGCTAAAGGTTGAAAGAATTTCGGTAATGAATATGGAGAACGCCATCAGGGGAGCGAGAAACCCGATGACTAGCTGGGCAAAGATGGACAGCTATTATGACGAGGAGGGCAACTATGTCCTTGGCGAGAATGACCTTTCCTTAGCGCGCAGGCTTGCTGTTGCGGGGAGCGACCACCGTAAGTTCTTAAGACAGATTATGGTATCTATGGATATTACCGCGCCTCTTTACTGGTGGAAGGAGTTTGATACCTACAAGGTTGGTACGGTTGCTAACTCGACCTCCACGATGCACAAGATTCAGGCGAAGGAGTTTACCCGTGAGGACTTCTCCTGCGACAGGCTTACCGAGGATGCCCTTGCGGTTTTGGATTCAGTTATTTCCTTCCTCGAGGGGGAGCGTGTTAAATTTATTGAGACTAAGGATAAGGCATATTGGCATAATATGATCCAGCTTTTGCCCTCCTCCTATAATCAGATGCGCACAGTAACCCTGAACTATGAGGTGCTTATAAACATCTACTACGCAAGGAGAACCCATAAGCTTGCCGAGTGGCACACGCTCTGTGACGCTATTATGGCCTTGCCCTATGCTGCGGAGCTGATTGCGATCAAGGAGTAATTCCTGTAAGCAAGCAATTCTGAAGAATATAATTAAAAGCAAAAGAGCTACTGAAAGATGAGTATATTTGATCTGTTTCGCCAGATAGAAAAGAAAGAGGAGACAACGGCTCCTGTAAGCTTTATGATAATTGGACTTGGCAACCCGGGAGACAAGTACCGCGAGACGAGGCACAATGTCGGCTTTGTGGCGGTGGATTATCTTGCCGAGAGTCTTGGAATTAAGCTTGACCGCGCCAAGTTTCACGCCCTGGTAGGCGAGGGGAGAATCGGGGACATAAGAGTTCTCTTTATGAAGCCTGAGACATATATGAACAATTCGGGCGTGGCTGTGGGCGAGGCCGCCTCCTTTTACAAGCTCCCGCCCGAGAGAATTTTGGTTCTCCACGATGAGATATCCTTCGAGCCGGGCGTAATACGCATTCGCCGCAAGGGCTCTGCCGGTGGGCATAATGGCTTGAAGAGCATAATTGCCTCCCTTGGGAGCGAGGACTTCCCGAGGATCAAGATTGGCGTTGGTAAAAAACCAAGCCCGGATTACGATCTTGCGGACTGGGTGCTTGGCAAGCTTCCAAAGGCAGATACAGGCATGATCGCAGAGCGCCTGACTGATATTGCCACGGCGGCAAAAATGATTGTGTCGGGCAAAATTGACGAGGCTATGTCCGCTTTTTCGCATTAAGGGATAAGCCTTTAGCCAAGCAACAAAATACCGTTTGAATCCTATCAAGGAAAAGGATAATAGATGCTGAATATTTCTTCTTTAATCAGACAGGATAGCGAATTTCGCGCATCGGTTGACGCAATGAGGGAGTCATACGCCGCGCCTCTGCATTTGCCGATATCGGTCAACGGTCTTTCGGGAGGCGCAGAGGACGCCTATCTAGTCGAGATGGTCAAGGAGGCAAGAGAGCTGTCAGGCTCGGTTGTGGTGCTTGTCGGCAACGATGAAGCGAGGGACCGGGTATGCGCTCTGCTTTCGGGCGCGGGGATCAAGGCCCTTGCCTATAAGAGCCGTGACCTGGTATTCTATAATATTTATGCCTCTCACGATATAGCTCGGGAGAGGCTTTCGGTGCTTTATTCGATAACTCGCGGTGAGGCTGATTGTATAGTAACCACGCCGGCTGCTGCTTTGCAGGCAACTATGCCTCGCTCTATGCTAAAGAGCCTTTCCTTGCGGGTGGCAGTAGGCGAGGAGCTTGCGCCCGAGGCTCTGTCTGAAAAGCTTGTTGCTCTCGGCTTTTCCTTCTGTGACGCAGTGGAGGGAAAGGGACAGTTCTCGAGGCGTGGCGGTATTCTTGATTTTTGGGGCGCGGATATGGATGCTCCGACCCGTGTAGAATTTTTCGGTGACGAGATAGACCGAATTGTGGAGTTTGACCCAATCACGCAAAGAAGCTCCGCAGGGAGGAAAGAAATCGTTCTTCTGCCTGTCAGGGAGGTTATTGCCGACAGGGAGGCGAGGGAGAGAATTTCTCGTGAAATAGAGACACTGCTTAAGAACAAGGGGCTGTCCGAGGAGGTTCGTGACAGGCTGCAGCGAGAGAAGGGGATTTGCGATAGCGGAGCCGAGCTTGGCTCGCTTGATAAATATCTTGGGCTTGTATACGAAAAGCCCGAGTGCCTGCTCTCCTACCTCGAGGAATGCATAATATTTAACACGGGTACTGCCGAATGCCGTCAGAATGCCGAGGGAAGGCTGACAAGGCTGCATAACGATGTTGAGGGAATGATAGCCCACGGGACGGTCAGTAAGCAATGCTGTAAATATATGTTTACACTTGAAGATTATAACAGCTTCCTTTCGGCAAATCTCACTATTCATATAAATGCCTTTGCCGGAGGGCTTGGTACAATGCGCCTTGCCGGGCTTTTTGGCTTCCGCTCCAGGAGCACTGTATCCTATGGGGGCAATCTTAAGATGCTCAGCGAGGATCTGGTCGGGCTTTGCCGTGGCCTGTACCGAGTTTTTATCATATCCGAGAATAAGCAGGGGCGAGATTCGCTGGCTGACTATCTTCGCGAGGAGGGCTTCACCGTCTCTATAATACCCGAGGACGGTGAGGTTGACGCGCAGGGACTTGCAGGAGGTATAATCTATCTTGCCGTTGGCTCCTTCCGCGGCTTTGATCTGATTACGCCAAAGCTTACCCTGCTTTCAATGGCGGAGGATAGCGGAAGGGCTGTTATGGCTCACCGCCGCAGGACCAATACGCTTAAGAGAGTTGGCGGAGGCGGCAAGCGCCTTCTCAGCCACGCCGAGCTTGAGGTTGGTGACTATGTGGTGCACGCAAGCTACGGTATAGGAATGTTCGAGGGTGTCGAGGCGGTTACTGTTGACGGGGTGACGCGGGACTATATAACAATTCGCTACGCGGGGACGGATAAGCTGTTTGTTCCCTGCGACAGGCTGGAGAATATCGGTAAATATATTGGCGAGAAGGATAAGGACGGAACGGTTAAGCTCTCACGAATGGGCGGCGCTGATTGGCAGAAGGCGAAGAGCCGAGCCAAGGGGGCTGCTCGCGATATTGCAAGGAAGCTGATTTCCATTTATGCCGAGAGGCAGAGAATTCCCGGCCACGCTTATCCGCCAAAGAGCGAGCTTGAGGACGAGTTTGATGCCTGTTTCCCCTTTGCCGAGACCGACTCGCAGCTGGTAGCAATCGAGGAAATCAGGCGAGATATGGAGAAGTCCGCTCCTATGAACCGTCTTTTGTGCGGAGACGTTGGCTTCGGCAAGACAGAGGTCGCTTTGCGAGCCGCCTTCAAGGCTATTCTTGACGGCAAGCAGGTGGCTCTCCTTGTTCCCACCACGATTCTTGCAATGCAGCATTACCAGACCGCGCTTGCAAGGATGCGTGGGTATCCTGTTACCGTAGAAATGGTCAGCCGACTTCGCAAGCCGAAGCAGAGAAGGGAAATTCTCAAACGGACAAAGGAGGGCAAGGTTGACCTGCTTATCGGCACACACGCGATTATCTCAAAGGATGTAGAATTCCGTGATCTGGGGCTTCTTATAATAGACGAGGAGCAGCGCTTCGGCGTAGCGCAGAAAGAAAAGCTGCGCGATATGGCGAGGAATGTTGACACGCTGATGCTCTCCGCAACCCCAATTCCCAGAACGCTTAATATGGCTATGAGCGGAATCAGCGATATCTCGGTTTTGGACGAGGCGCCGGGCGAGAGAAGGCCTGTTGAGACCTATGTCATGGAGCACGAGGACGACATCATTATGGATGCCATTCGCCGTGAGCTGGCAAGAAAGGGACAGGTGCTGTATCTGTACAACAGGATTTTTGACATCGATCGGGTTGCCGCCAAGGTGAGCGAGCATATCCCCGAGGCGAGAGTCGCCTATGCTCACGGGCAGATGGAGAAGGAGGAGCTGGAGGATATCTGGGCTGATTTGGTCAGCGGAATGATTGATGTTCTTGTTTGTACTACCATCGTCGAGACCGGAGTGGATCTGCCGAATGCCAATACTCTTATAATTGAGAACGCCGATAACTTTGGTCTTTCTCAGCTTCACCAGATTCGCGGAAGGGTAGGCAGAAGCGAAAGACAGGCTTACGCATATCTCACCTTCCGGGCAGGGAAGGCGCTTGGAGAGATTGCAGAGAAGAGGCTTGCGACCATTCAGGAGTTTGCCCAGTTTGGCGCAGGCTTTAAGATCGCGCTCCGCGATATGGAGATTCGGGGAGCGGGAAATCTGCTTGGCGCAGAGCAGCACGGATATATTGAGAGCGTTGGGTATGATCTATATATAAAGCTTCTGAACGAGGCAATAATAGAGGAGAGAGGCGATAAGCTCCCCGAGCGGTTTGAGTCCACGATTGCCATAAATGTTACGGCGCATATCCCCGACTACTACATCTCCTCCTCGGCTACAAGAATGCAGATGTACAAGAGGATTGCCGACATAGCCACCGTGGAGGACAGGAACGATGTTATTGACGAGTTTGTCGACCGCTTTGGCGATATGCCGAGGGCGGTGGAGAGGCTTGTAAATGTCGCTCTTGCAAAGGCTCTTGCCGAGCGCGCGAGAATAAAAAAGGTGGAGCTTAAGGACAACAGGCTTGCCTTTATCAGCGATACTCCGAGGCTTGAGACCTGGTCGGCTGTGTTTGAAAAGCATAAGGGGCTTCGCTTTATGGGGATCGGCTCTCCACATGTGATCATGCCTATCGGGAAGGGCGAGGATGCTTGCGCCCTTGCCTGTAATATTCTGTCGGCATTTGTGAATGCGATGGATTAAAAGAGGATTTGATATGAAAAAACAACTTGACGGGAGAGGGGGCACAAAGGCGCGCCCCAATCTTCTCCTGATAATTATCGCAATAGTACTTTCGCTTTTGCTGATCTTCGGAATTGTGCTTGGGACTGTGCTGATCGTTCGCGAGGTAACATCGGTCGCCTCCTTTGGCGGTATTTATATCGATGAGGGGGTTGCCTCCTATCTTGCCGCCTCCTTTAAGTACAGCTATCTTGTCGCGCTGGGCGAGGACGCCTTTGACGGAGAGCTGTTCTGGCAACAGGAGATGGACGACGGCGTTACCTATGGCGAGATGCTTGAAAAAGAGACCGAGAGCTATATACGAGGCATTCTGGTCGGAGCATATCTCTACAATATGACAAAGAGCCTGAGCGCCTCGGAGCGGGAGTACCTCGAAACCAACACGCGCGAGGTGCTGGAATACCAGGCAAAGGGTGATATCGGATATTTTAACAGCGTAAGCGCCGAGATGGGCTTCGATTATGATGACTTTTGCGTTGGTACAGAGCTTGCCTACAAGGCGGTTGCCGCGAAAAATGTGCTTTACGGCGTGGGGGGAAGCGAGCTGAAGTCGGGTGGCTATTTCGGTGACTGCAATACCTACTTTGACACTTTTTCCAGGGTACGTATGCTATTTATCAGGACCGAGAATGATTTTATCATCGAGGATGGCGAGTTTGTCCGCGATTCACTGGGACAGTATAAGACCTATAAATTGACAGATAGCGAAAAGGCACAAAGGCAGGCGGATATAGAGGAAATACGCTCGCTGATATACGGACTTGAAAACGATCTGGATAGCCAGATCAGTACCTATTACTTCTCCTCTATGATTGAAAAATACAACTCCTATGATGATTATAAGGAAAGCGGCTATTACTTTAGCAATATGTCCGAATATACCGCAGGCTTCGCCACCGAGGTAGGCCGGGCGGCAGTTGACAGCGCTCTTGGCCTTAAGGAGGACGAGTATGCCGAGGTTGAGTATGACGACGGAATTATCTTTATATACAGAATGGAGAATGATCCCTTTGCCTACCTGAACCCCGACTACGAGGTGTTCTTCACCGACTTCTATCCCGATGCGGCGGCGTATCTTTTTGCCAAGGCTCTGACCGACTCATCTCCTATGGTAAAGGTCAAGGAGAGCTATTATAGCATTGATGTGATAAGCCTCCCCTACAACTCTCAGTTCGTTGTAAGAGGAACTGCTTAATTTAACACGGAACACCACTTTGTTGGTATAACTGTAAACAATTAGTTACATTAGAGGTAATATGCAGATTTTTATTATTTCACTGCTTGCGGTAGCTGTGCTGCTGGTTATGGCAGTTCCGGGATTTATCCTTATCAAAAGAAAAATGATAAGCGAGGAGTGTATTCCCGGGCTTTCAAAAATTCTTATCTTTATTGCCCAGCCCTGTCTTTTGGTCTACACCTTCTCGGTGACTCCTTATTCGCCAAAAAGACTTATTGATATTGGCGTCTTCGCGCTTATCTGCCTCGGTGTCAATGCCCTTATGCTTGGCGGAGCTTATCTTGTTCTGAGGAAAAAACAGGAGAACCCCATATACAGAATTATGACAATTGCCACTACCTTTGGCAACTGCGCCTTCTTTGGAATTCCTGTTATCGAGGCGCTCTTCCCCGAGATGGCTCCAAATCTGCTTATCTATACCACCGTTTACGGTCAGGTTATGAACATTATCGGCTGGACTATCGGCTCGGCAATAATCTCTCGCAATTCTGAATACATCTCGCTTAAAAAGATTATCTTAAGTCCCGTGACAATCAGTGTTATCATCGCGCTGATAATCTATATCTTCCAAATTCCGCTTGTGTTCAACATTGGCGACGGTCATAGATTTGCGATGCTCCTTGACTCGGTTACATTCCTTGGAAGAATGTGTACTCCGCTTTCGATGCTGATTATGGGAATGCGGCTTGCTACCATGAGCTTCAGGTCCATGTTCACAGAGCCCAGAGTATATATCACCATTGCGGTAAAGCAGCTTTTGATGCCGCTTATCTCGCTGGCTATCCTTTGGTTCTTGCCGATTGACCCCTGGATGAAGCGTACCTTCTTTGTTATCTCCGCTTGTCCTGTTGCCTCGGTTGTGCTGAACTATGCCGAGCTTGTTGGCGAGGGACAAAGGGAGGCGGCAAATATGCTTCTTGTCGGTACAATGCTGAGCATTATTACCCTTCCGGTGATGTCGTTGCTTCTGCCGCTTATAGTCTAGTAATAAAATGCCACCCTGGGTGGCATTTTTGTTTTAAGGGGAATATTTCCTCTTGACAAATACCCCTAGGGGGTATATAATTAAATTACAGGGAGTAAATATTATAATATTATTGTGCAGGAAATAATTATGGAAGAAAAAAGAATGATGGCTTGCGAGCATTGCAAGCGTACAACAGAGCGCTCACTAGAGGAGCGCCAGAGCCTTTCAAACAGGCTGAAAAGAATAGAGGGACAGGTCCGCGGGGTTCTCAGAATGCTTGAAGAGGATGCCTATTGCGTGGACATTCTCACTCAGGTTTCCGCTATATCCTCGGCTCTTTCGGGCTTTAGCCGCGAGCTGCTTGGCTCGCATATAAGGGGCTGTGTCAGCGAGGATATCCGAATGGGAAGAGATGAGAGCATAGACGAGCTGATAGAGGTAGTATCGAGGTTTATGAAATGATGGAAAAATATATTGTAACCGGTATGAGCTGCGCCGCCTGCTCGGCAAGGGTTGAGGGGGCGGTCGGCTCGCTTGACGGAGTCACCTCCTGCTCGGTCAATCTGCTTACAGGCGATATGCTTGTGGAGGGGGGCGCTACCCGAGCAGAGGTAATAGCTGCGGTAGAGGCGGCGGGCTACGGCATCCGCGGTGGCGCGGAGAAGAGCGAGTTGCAGGAGGATAAGAGCGCCGATCGCGAGGGGAAAATTATTCTTTTGAGACTGATTTTCTCGGCAATAATTCTTTTGCCACTGATGTATATCTCTATGGGAGGAATGCTGGGGCTTGCGCAGCCGTTCTTCTTTGAAGAAAATCCGATTGCTGTCGCCCTGACGCAGCTGCTCCTTTCTGCTTTGATAATGGTGATAAACCAGAAATTCTTTATAAACGGCTTTAAGGGGGCAGTAAGACTTGCTCCGAATATGGATACCCTGGTGTCGCTTGGCTCTGCCGTGTCCTTTGTATACAGTGTTGCCCTTCTGTACCTGATGGTTGCTGACCCGATTAACGCGCATCATTATCTCCACGGTCTGTATTTTGAGTCGGCGGCAATGATTTTGGTGCTGATCAGCTTAGGCAAGCTGCTTGAGGCACGGGCAAAGGGGCGTACCACTGACGCAATAAAGAGCCTTATGAGCCTATCCGCCAAAACTGTGACGGTAATTCGGGATGGCGAGGAGCTTGAAATACCGCGCGAGGAGCTTCGCGAGGGGGACATCTTCCTGGTAAAGCCGGGCGAGAGGATTGCTACCGACGGCGAGGTTCTGGAGGGCGAGAGCGCTGTTGACGAGTCGGCAATTACCGGCGAGAGCCTGCCTGTTGATAAGAGGATAGGCAGTAGGGTGATTGGCGGAACGCTTAACACCTCGGGCTCTCTCAGATGTCGGGCAACCAAGGTGGGCGAGGGAACTCTGCTTGCCGAGATAATCAGGATGGTAAAGGATGCGTCGGCTACCAAGGCGCCGATTGCCAGGCTTGCCGACAGAGTGTCGGGCGTTTTTGTACCCGTGGTGCTTGGAATTTCTCTTTTGACTCTTATCGGCTGGCTTATATATAATGGAAATATTGGCGATGCCTTATCTCACGCGATAACCGTGCTTGTAATAAGCTGTCCCTGCGCCCTTGGGCTTGCGACTCCGGTTGCCATAATGGTAGGAACGGGGGTTGGCGCCAAGCGCGGCGTGCTATACAAAAATGCCACATCTCTTGAGGAGTGTGGCAGAGTAAAAACGGTTATTCTTGATAAGACAGGAACGGTGACGCGAGGCGAGCCGCTTGTTACCGATGTGGTGCTTGCTGACGGGGTGAGCGAGGAGGCGCTTGGAGAGCTTGCCCTCTCGCTTGAGAGCTTGAGCGAGCATCCGCTTGCCTTGGCTGTTGTAAAAAAATATGAAGGGCTTAAGACAGTCTCGGTAGAAGACTTTGAGGCGCTGACAGGCAGGGGCGTGTATGGAAAAATCGATGGCGAGCCCTGTTTTGGAGTGAGCTTGGATTACGCCAAAAAGCAAACAATTGTTGACGAGATAATAGAGCGGGACTGCCTGAGACTTGCCAAGGAGGGGAAAACTCCAATCCTATTCATAAAGGGTGAGCGGGTTATTGGCGCTCTTGGTGTGGCTGATGTAATAAAGGCTGATGCCAAGGAGGGCGTCGGCAGACTTCGTGCGCTTGGACTCCGTGTTGTAATGCTTACCGGCGATAACAAAGCGGTCGCGGAGCGGATAGCCAAGGAGGTTGGCATAGAGGAGGTCGTGGCAGGAGTATTGCCGAGCGGTAAGGAGCAGATCGTAAGAGAAATGATGCAGGATGGAAGGGTCGCTATGGTTGGCGACGGCATTAACGATGCTCCCGCTCTTACTCGCGCAAGCGTTGGAATGGCGATTGGCAGAGGCACCGATGTGGCTATTGATTCGGCAGGCGTTGTGCTTATGGGCGATGGGCTCTCGGTTGTTGCCGATGCCATTGAGCTTGGCAGAGCAACACTTGCAAATATCAGGCAAAATCTGTTCTGGGCGTTCCTTTATAACTCAATTGGAATACCCCTGGCAATCGGTCTTTTCGGACTTGCCCTTCAGCCTATGTTTGGCGCGGCGGCAATGAGCCTTTCCAGCCTTTGCGTTGTGCTGAATGCGTTAAGGTTAAATCTTTTTAAGCCGAGAAGGTATGCGGAAAGCGAAAATGAGGAAGAAATTAAAATACAAATACAAGAAAGTGAGGAAAAGGAAATGGAAAAGGTAATTCGTGTTGAGGGTATGATGTGTCCCCATTGTGAGGCGAGAGTCAAGGCGACCGTTGAGGCTATTGAGGGTGTCGCAGCAGCTGTCGCATCCCATAAGGAGGGCACTGTTACCGTAACCTTGGTTAAGGAGGTTGCCGAGGGCGTTATCGAGGCTGCAATCACCGCCCAGGGCTATACCGTGCTTTGATTTATGGATAATATTTATATCACGGTTGCTCCCTCGGGCTCGGATAGGGCTGCGGACTATGTTTGCTCGGGTGGGAATGATGAAATAGTAATCGGGCAGGCTATCGAGGCTT
>JAFTRB010000028.1 GCA_017462445.1 Clostridia bacterium | reverse complement strand
TAAACAAAACCTAATGAAAATGGAGAAAACCGTAGGTTTTCAACCTTGATTTTTTAGTTCACATAAAAGTTATGGGCGAGGCACAAATTTATTGCACCTCGTCCATTTTGTTTACGGGTAGCCTCGATGAAGCAGCCCCTTATACCTTGAAATAGCCGATATTGCTAGCCTTGTTGGGATCGAAGGTAAGGTTGCAGATGGAAGCAACAAGACCGTAGATGCCAAGGGTAATCATCGAGAGGAAGAAATATGCGAGGGTTCTCGACTTGTAGCCTTCGGGCCTGAGCGAGGTATGGTTGATGATCAAGCTTCCAATCCAGCCCAGGAAAAAGGTCAGAAGAAAGCGAACAAAATTGTTGTTATCCATTATAAGTCTCCTTTCACAGTTTTCAGCATATATTGTACTGATGCCTATATTATACTCAATCTTTGAGTAAATGTCAATACTCAATTTTTGAGTATGTTAAACTCTTTTTGTAAATAATATCAAAAGGAGTGCTTATGAATTATAGAGCCAGGATGCGCGCGTTGAGGGAAGACCGGGATTTAACTCAAAGAGAGGTCGCCCCTGTCATAAACAAATCCCAGCAGGGATATAGCCATATCGAGGACGGAAGAGCCGAGCTGAAAATTGAGGATTTAATAAAGCTTTGTAAATTCTACGGTGTCAGCGCCGACTATTTTATCGGCCTGACCGACAAGAAACAGTAAATTATCGTCTTTATATAAATAACCGCAGACGGCTTGCCCGTCTGCGGTTATTTCTTTTATTTAAGGGGGAGGAACAGTCCTACTCCGCCGCCTTGAAGTTGTAGATAGGCTTTATCCTCTCGACTATCTCGGCTGTGGGGCCGATGTTGTCCACAATATCCTCCAGGCTCTTGAAGCCATAGACATAGAACTCACGCGTATAGGCGCGTATGCGCTCAAAGTTTTTTATCAGCTCGTTATAAGACGACATAGGCACCTCCCTCTGAAATTTTTCCTTCCGGGCGCTCCTGCAAAAACGCCTTCGACAAAAAATGCTTCCTATTGATATTATATATGCAACAGGAAGCATTTGCCAGTGCTTGCTAAATTATTTTATTTTCGTAGGCTCAAATCACAGATGAAGCACCCTGTCCTTTATCTCGGCTGTTCTTCCCTGGTTCCAATACTGAGTGCCGATGTAGCCACAGGTTCGCCTTGCCACATTCATCTTGGACTGGTCGCGGTTGTGGCAGTTGGGACATTCCCAGACAAGCTTTCCGTCCTCGGTGGCGATTTCGATCTCGCCGTCATAGCCGCAAACCTGGCAGTAGTCGCTCTTGGTATTCAGCTCGGCATACATAATGTTGTCATAGATGAACTCCATAACGCCAAGCACCGCCTCGATATTGTTCTGCATATCCGGCACCTCCACATAGGAGATCGCTCCGCCGGGGGAGAGGCGCTGGAACTTTGCCTCCAGGGTAAGCTTGGCAAAGGCGTCAATAGGCTCGGTAACATGAACATGGTAGGAGTTGGTGATATAGTTGCGGTCGGTAACGCCGGGAACGATGCCAAAGCGAGTCTGCAGGCACTTCGCAAACTTGTAGGTCGTGCTTTCAAGCGGTGTGCCGTAGAGCGAGTAGTCGATATTCTCGGCAGCCTTCCACTTGGCGGTGTACTCGTTGAGCTTCCGCATAATGAGAAGTCCAAGCTCCTCGCCCTCCTTTTCGGTGAGCTTCTTACCGATAAGCGAGTATACACACTCCCAAAGACCGGCATATCCCAGCGAGAGGGTAGAATAGCCGCCGTGGAGATACTTATCAATAGTCTCTCCCTTGGCAAGCCTGGTCAGCGCGCCGTGTTGCCAGAGAATGGGCGCGGCATCGGACAGAGTTCCGCTTAAGCGCTCGTGGCGGCACTGCAGGGCTCTGTGGCAAAGCTCCATTCTCTCGTCAAATATCTGCCAGAAGCGCTCCATATCGCCCTCGGCGGAAAGGCCGATATCTACAAGGTTTACGGTAACAACACCCTGGTTAAATCTGCCGTAATACTTCGGTTTGCCCTACTCGTCAACATAGGGGGTAAGGAAGGAGCGGCAGCCCATACAGGTATAGCAATGTCCCTCTCCGTTTTTGTCGATCTTATTCTCAAGCATGATCTTCTCGGAGATGTAGTCGGGCACCATTCTCTTTGCGGTGCATCTGGCAGAAAGCTCGGTGAGGTAGTAATACTTAGAGCCGGGACGGATATTGTCCTCCTCCAATACATAGATAAGCTTGGGGAAGGCGGGGGTGATCCACACGCCTGCCTCGTTCTTTACGCCCTGAAGCCTTTGCAGAAGCGTCTCCTCTATAATCACGGCGAGGTCCGCCTTCTCCTGCTCGTTCTTAGCCTCGCCAAGATACATAAACACGGTGATGAAGGGGGCCTGACCGTTGGTGGTAAGCAGGGTGACAACCTGATATTGGATACACTGAACGCCCTTGCGAATCTCCTCGCGAAGCCTTGCCTCGGTTATCTTGGAAATAGCCGCCTCGTCGGTAACACCGACCTCGGCAAGCTCACGGGTAACGGTGGCGCGGAGCTTCTCACGGCTGACCTGTACGAAGGGCGCAAGGTGAGTCAGGCTTATCGACTGACCGCCGTACTGGTTGGAGGCAACCTGGGCGATGATCTGGGTTGCTATATTGCAGGCGGTGGAGAAGGAATGGGGCTTCTCGATAAGGGTACCGGAAATCACGGTACCGTTCTGCAGCATATCTTCCAGATTTACCAGGTCACAATTGTGCATATGCTGGGCATAATAGTCAGAGTCGT
>JAFTRB010000240.1 GCA_017462445.1 Clostridia bacterium | reverse complement strand
GCCGGTAAGCATGGAGAGGTCGTGAATATGTATCTCGGCGTTTCTGTGCGCGTTGGCAATCTCGTCATCGTAAACTTCGGAGTGCCAGTAGTTCGCGGTGATGGCGCCGGAGTTGGAAAGAATAAGACCGCCTACCGAATAGGTAACGGTGGAGTTCTCCTTAACTCTCCAGTCGGCAACCTTCACATAGTTATCAACGATCTCCTTGTAGTCAAGGATGGTGGATGCAATTGTACGCTGCTTTTCGTGCTGACGGCGGTAAAGGATGTATGCCTTTGCAACATCGTCATAGCCTGCCTGGATAAGAACGCGCTCTACCGAGTCCTGAATGTCCTCGACAGATATATGATGGTCAACTATCTTCTTCTCGAAATCTGCAGTAACCTTGAGGGCGAGGAAATCGATTATATCCTGGTTGTAATCTCTCTCCTGCGCATCGAAGGCAAGCTTGATAGCGCCGGTGATCTTGGTAATGTCAAAATTGATGATTCTTCCGTCTCTTTTGAGAACTGTGTACATTAGTGTTCCTCCTTGTTTCTTATTACTTATATTTTGTTTTTAATCGTAAGGGTGAAAAGCCGCTCAGCCCCTTCGACAAAAAACGGGCGCCGAGCGTGTACATTGATTATACAACACCGGGCGCCATTTGTCAACAGGTAAAACACAAAATGTTGAGTTTTTTTGAAAAAATATCACAATATCTAGTAGGTTAGCCTCTAATCGCAGTATTGGGAATTTTTGCCTTGAGCATATTCACCAAATATGATAAATAGTTTTTGTCATATCCGTTAAGACCGTCCATAATCAGGTCGCCCGAGTCCACAAACTGCTGGAGGAAATATTTTTCTTCCCCCATAAGCCACTCGCCGATATTACGGAAGTCCTCCTCGGTATGAAGCTCCTTAACCACCGTGGTACGGAATTCAAAATCGAAGCTTGCAGGAATTTTGGGGTTGCTTTTTGCCCCCATCAGAAGCTCGACGCTCTTCTCTATTCTGCCGATGTCGATAAGCTCAAGCCCTGTGGTACGGGCATAGGACTCGCGGCAGTTCTTGATATCCATTGCGACATAGTCAAGAAGCCCCTCGGTAAGCAGCCCTTCAAGGACATCGGGGCGGTAGCCGTTGGTGTCCAGCTTTACAAGATAGCCCATATCGCGCACCCGACGGATGAAGGCCTCAAGGTCGGGCTGAAGTGTCGGCTCGCCACCGGTAATACAGACTCCGCTGAGCCTTCCTCTTCTCCTCTCAAGCAGGTCAAACACCTCCTCCTCGGCAATCCTCTCGCCCTCGTTGCCAAGCACAAGCGAGGCATTGTGGCAGAAGGGACAGCGGAAGTTACAGCCCGCGGTAAATACGGTGCAGGCGGCTCTGCCCGGGAAGTCTAAGAGTGTCAATTTTTGAAAGCCCTTTATAATCATCGGTTTCCCTCTCCGTTTTTTCTTTACCGATATTATAGCATAGCTGAGGGCTGATGTCAAGGAAGATTGATATTGAAAATAATTGACAAGGGGTGTATGTCAGTATATAATAATATATGAAGAAATTTCAAATAGCGAACAAAAAAAGGAGCCTG
>JAFTRB010000239.1 GCA_017462445.1 Clostridia bacterium | reverse complement strand
TTCAATACCAGAGAGCGAAACAAGCTTACCACGGGCAACATTACCATAGTTAATGATATCCGCGCCCGTCATATAATCGTGGCTTATCGCCGTATTAAGGATTTTAAGGTTATCTATGCTGCCAACAACGCCCACTCCTATGCACTCGGTGGGAATAACAAATGTGGAGGAACGCATATTTGTTGTGCTGGCAGTGGCATACTTACCCTCTGCGACAAAAACCCTGTTTACATAGAGTCTTGTCACATTTCCATCACATGTGAGAGTGATATCCTGCCACACATTGGTAGGAACAACATAATCGAGAAGGTAAATTTCGCTCTCTCTGGCGTATGCAATTTTGCCTGTTCCCTCATAGTTGAGATACAGTGTTCCTTCCTCACCATCAAAGAGAGGGGCGCTCGACTGCGTACCCGAGCTATAGTTAAGCGAGAAGCTCAATGTCCAGGGGTAGCCAACCGCCTTGTAGGGCAAGGAGATATAGCCTGCGCCGTCAAGGTTAAGAACACCACCCGAAATTGTTGCTCCGTTCAAGGTAATGCCATCGGCATTATCAAAGCTTGTATCGAGGACGACTCCGTCCTCTGCCTCAACGGTACGCATCGGGTTAAGCCCGGGCGCATTACGAAGGCTCTCTACACGGGCGAGGAAGTCCTCGCCTGTTGCGCCATCGGGGCGTACGCCATACCAAGCCTTTTCGGAAACGAGGGCTATCTGGTCACGGACGCGGGAGAATAGGTCATACTTGCTCATACCCATATAGATATCGCTCCAGAGAGCAGACTCCACGCCCTTGAGCTGTGGGTGAGCAATGCTGACGGTGGTGCTAAGAATTTGGTACGCTTCCCAGTTCTCATAAAGCTTTACGAGATCCAGCCTGTCAGCGAACCACTTGCTAAAGCCACCGGGACAAACATAGAGATAAGTACCACTGTTATTTATTATCGGGTAGCCATGCCCTATAATATCTGCGAAGGACGCCTCAACCGTACTCCAGCAATGCACCAACGTTTCGGTGCTTGCAAGCTCTGCGCCGCTTGTGAAGTCCCCTGCCTTAACTGCACCCCAAGCCTCGGGGGTAATGCCCTTAGCAAGAAGGTGGTCGGTTATATCCTTCATATATTTCAGGAGGGCTGAATGGTCGGCGGTGTATTCATCCATACCAACATTGAACCTATCCCCTACTATAACGGGATCATCACCGTCAAGAAGCTCGTCAAGGAGCGATTTGATAAAGGCAACCGAGCGATCGTAGTTCTCGCCCGAGAGGTCTATGTGAGAGTTATCAAGCATTAATGTGCTGTCATATAGCTTGACAAAGCCTGCGTGGGCAGGGGTATCAATCTCGGTAACAACCTCTACGCCATAATTCAGGGCGTTCTTCTGAAATGCGCGATAGTCTTCCTGGGAATAGATCTCATCAGCCGGAACACCGGTATTTATCTCGGGATAAAGCTTGCTCTCAAGACGGAAGCAGCAGGTCTGCTCGCCGCCAACATCGTTGATATGCACACTCATTCGGTTAAGCTTGTAGTATGCCATATAGCGAGATATCTCGCCAAGATAGTCAAGAGGAATATATACCCTTGCCACATCCAGCATAATCGAACGAACCTCAAGCTGTGGGTAATCACGGATAATTCCACAGGGGAGCGCATATCCCTCATAGAGAGTAAGCATCTGCGCTACGTTCGTTCCACCGTAGAGAAGTCCCTTATTGGTGGGTGCGGAAATCTCGATGTATTCACCAAGTGTGACTGTGTATCCCTCATCTCCAAGCTCGGTGTCGGAGGATGCGGTAAGGACGATATCACCAGCCACAGGAGTGCTTGCGATAACTGTCCCCAGCTCAAAGCCTGTAATATCGGTGATATACTGCCCTATCATCTCGGCAAGGGCTGCCCGACTTTCATCTTCGATTATTATGCGTGAGTCCGCGGTAACGGTGACAGTTCCTGTCAAACCCTTCCACTCGCGAAGCTTGGGCAGAACCTGTGGCTCGGCATTGTCTGATGCCGATACACTGTATTCGCCTGACACGGTTATACTGCAGCTGGCAGTAAGCGCCGTTGCGGTATCCGTGCTATCTGCGGTATTTGTAACCTTGTACATAAGCTCTACCTCGGTATCAACAAGCGGTGTGTAAACGGTGCCATCGAGGGCAATAACACTCTCATTTGATGAGCCAAAGAGCGAAACCTCGTAGCCCTCCGCACTCGGTGCAGGGAGAACTATTTTGCCATCAGCGATGGTGGGGGCAACACCGTTAAGCGAGGCGAGAACCGTCTCGGCCGTGGTTGTAGCAAATGCAAATACAGCAAGCGCGGCAACCAAAACAATTGCAAGACAGGCTAAAAGCAAAAGCCGAAATTTGTTCTTCATAGGACCTCCAAAATAATTTTTATTTTATTATATCATAACATAATGATTATTTACTGTTATATTTATCGGCAAAATATTCCGTTTTTTTGGTTTTTAATATTGAAATTCGGTTTATAATATGTTAAACTATTTATGAAAAGGAGTGAATCTATGGTAACTATAACACCCGAAAAGCAACACATGAATACCAAGGGTCTTGCTATTCCCATTCGCGGTAGGTATTATAATATCCACAAGGATTACCGCCTTCATTCACACTATTTCTATGAAATTGAAATCATTCTTGCGGGCAGGGGCGCAAATTTATTAAACGGCGAAAGACACCCGATATCCCGCGGCTCGGTGTGCATACTTACCCCAACCGACAACCACAGTATATTGGTTGATGAAAAGCTGACGATTTATAATATCAATATAGACGAAAGATATATGACGGATAAGCATCTGGGCGTTTTGGCAGGAATGAAGGGGCGAAGCATATTTACCATTGACGAGGTGCTTCTGCAAAAGGTGTCAATTCTTTCAGAGATGCTTGCCTACGAATGCTATACCCCTGGCGGTGGATGCTCGGCAGAGCTTGTAACCTGCATTTTTACAATGCTTCTGGGCCCTATGGAGCAGCCCTCACTTGCTTCAAACACTCTTGGCTCAATGCGAAAGGCTGTTGCATATATCAACGAGCATTACAGAGAAAACCCCTCCCTTACCGATGTAGCGCGCGAGGCTGGCTTTAACCCTACATACTTCAGCGAGTTATTCAAAAGAACCTTTGGCGAAAGCTTTACAAGCAGGTTAAATTCCCTGAAGGTTGGCTACGCAAAGGCATTGCTTTGCCAGGGTATGAGCGTTTCCCTCGTCGGTGAGCTATCAGGCTTCGGTTCGTCAACCTCCTTCTTTACAACCTTTAAGCAGTTTACAGGTAAGTCGCCGAGGGAGTTTAAGAAAATGTGCGAGGGCGATAATAAATAGCTATTTAATCTCCGAGGCTTGCCTTGGAGATTTTCCGATAAAAAAGCCCGGGCGACTACATTTATAGCCACCCGGGTCTATTTTTACCGATTTCACAGGAACGCGAAAGCGATGTTTATATTACCCATTCAAAATCTTCAATCAGTAATATCGTAAAAGCACTCAAGCTCAAATATGATTAAACTTTAATCAAAGGACTTTATTGTTTTAACCCGATTACAAAGAAATTCTTTTAAGTCTATATTTTGGGGAAAATGATCAACCGCTATCACAACTACCGAATCTATACGCGTCCGCGCAAAAGACCAACTCCATTTCCCAACATATTGTTTCACTTGCTTTTGCTCAAGCGGCTCGGGTGAAAGAACAAGAAGCGAGGCAGCCTTAAAATTCCTGGCAAAGTACGCATATGCAAGCTGATCCCAGTCATAATGCTTATATTCGCCTCGTACGCCTTCAAATATTTGTATTCCAACAGTATCAAAAACAATCGTTGTGCTATATGCATCATATAATTTCTTTATGAAAAAAATTAGAAGAATACCTATGATAAAAAATGATATTACCAAGGTTGGATTAAAAGGATTTATAAGCTGCCCAATAGGCGCCAATACTATTATCAAGACGATATACATCAGTGTAATAAACCAACCGTAAATTCGATATGGTCTAAAGACAAAATGATTCTTTTCATCCATACCCTTCTCCTCCATTCTGATTGTTTTAAGATCGTAATTGGCTCAAATAATGTGCTATAATACAAAGGAATGTATTACACAAAAAGCCACGCCAAAAAATAGTGCATATTGCTGTGTATATAGGATGTCGTTAATATAGTCAAGGCAATAATACCGAGACAATGAGCGCTCTTGCCATACTGACAACAGAATATAAATTACTGACAAAGCTGCTATACTTACTTAAAGAAACCATTAATGATTTCCCCCTATTTATATAGAACATTGCGCATTTTCTATTTTTATTATATCACAGTTCAATATAAGCCACAAGGTTGTTTCTTGCGAAATAGCAAATTTCTCCCTTTTGCATAAGGCAACGGTAACTCGGTTGTGCATTTTTATATTCATTCAAGTTTAACATCAAGAAATTGTGCGCAATAGACACAATCCTTGCCGCAAGTGCGCAATTTACATTAAAAAGCCCGGGCGACTACATTTATAGCCACCCGGGTCACTTTTATTTATTTTTCGATTAAAAAGCTTTAGTGACTTACCAATAAAGCTCCCATTCGGGATCGAGCATTCTGTGCAGAGCCTCCATATAGAAATAGTCACCCCAGATATTATGCTCGTCGATGCCGATGCCCTGAGGAAGAGCGTAGGTCTGGTGAAGAAGGAGACCGTTGGACTCGGGAACATCCTTGGAAATCGCTCCATCGATAAGCGCGTTCATAATAATCTTGCTTGCGTTGATGTAGATCTGACGGAGAGGATCGCTCTCATCCATATGCTTGATAATCTCCAGCATACCGCAAAGCGCAATTGCGTTGGAGGAGGTGTCACGAGGCTCGGTGGAGCCATCCTGGAAGCAGAGATCCCAATATGCAATGTAGTCGGAGGGGAGGTTATTGAGGAAGTAGTTGATGGTTGCCTTGGTTACTTGGAGGGCCTTATCGCTCTTCTTGTATATGTAGGTAAGCATAGGACCGTAGATGCCCCAGGTCTGTCCTCTTGCCCAAGCCGAGTCATCGAATGCGCCCTGGTGAGTCTTGCCCTCGAGGGGAGCGCCGGTTGCAGGGTCAAAGTAGTAGGTGTGATAGGTGCTGGCATCAGGGCGGCAGCAAACCTCGATTGTGGAGTTGAAGTGGTTCCAGGCAATCTCGTCATATCTGGGGTTTCCTGTTACCTCGCTTGCCCAATAAAGAAGCGGAATGTTAAGGAGGCAGTCTATGATAAGGCGGTAGGACTTGGGATCGTCTACATTACCCCACGCCTGAATGAACTGTCCCTTCTCCTGATAACGGGTGCAGAGGTGGTCAGCGGCCTTGATTGCAGCATCTCTTGCCTCCTCGTTTCCGCAAAGCTTGTATGCTGCTACGCAGGAGGGGGTGAAGAGGAAGCCCATATCGTGATGGTTTACACCTATCTTTTCGGTAATTCTCTTGGTGTAGCTGGGAATCTGACCGAGAACGGTATCCTTATACTTCTCGTTGCCTGTGAGCTGATATGCGTGCCAGAGAATACCTGACCAGAAGCCGTTGCCCCAGCCAAATACATTCTCAACAGTCTTGTATACATTTCCAACACTGTACTCGTTGGGGAAGAGGTAGCCAACCTGGTCTATACACTTATCTACCTTCTTGAGTGCCTCGGCAAGAGCGTACTCCAGCTTTTCGCGAGGGAGGTCAAACTCGCCGTATTTTTCGGGGTTCTTAATTTCGGGAATGTTAGGAATCATAGCCTATCTCCTTTTATTTGATATCAATTGCATTTTAACATATATCAAGGTAAAAGTCAACCAAAAATAACCAATAACGGTAAATAAAAATTAAGTGAATAGCTTTTCCCTCCCCTGTCAATACTTGGGCAAAGGAGATTGATATGAAAATAATTAAGGATTTATTTACTACACTAACCGTTATTGCTCTGTCGCTTGCGGTAATTGCCCTGCTCCCTACCGACAGTGACGCGGCAATATATGATGACACGCTCAGGCTACATATCCTGGCAAACTCGGACACGGAGGAGGATCAGAGGCTGAAGCTTATTATTCGGGACAAGCTGCTTGAAAAATATGGCGAGGAGCTAAAGGCGACGGGAGGAATTGACGAGGCGAAGAACAATGCTGCCCTATTACTTGACCAAATGAAGGAGGACATTGATGTATGGATAGCCGAGGAGGGCTTTTCCTATACCTCTGCCGTAACCGTCACCGAGGAATGGTATGACACACGTGAGTATGATAGCTTTACCCTTCCAAAGGGCTATTATTCCTCGCTCCGTGTACTGCTTGGGAATGCGGAGGGGAAGAACTGGTGGTGCGTGATGTACCCTCCCCTTTGCCTGTCCCTCGCCACCGAGCAGGCGCCCGAGGACGACGCCGTTATAGACTACACAAAAGAGGAGCTTTCGCTTATAAAGGGCGGCGGCTATAATGTAAAATTCCGCTTGCTTGAAATTGTGAGCGACGCGCTTTCGCGCTTCGGGAATAAGTAGGACTGCAAATTTTAATAAAACAGGTTGATTTTAAGATTTTCTTATGCTAAAATAAATGTACTAAACACAACGGAGTACGGTATGGCAGAGAAAAACAACGGAACAAGAGTCATAGCCGAGAACAGAAAGGCGAGACACGATTATTTTGTAATAGAGACCTATGAGGCAGGTATTGAGCTTTTTGGCACAGAGGTTAAGTCGCTAAGAGCAGGTACTGTGAATATGAAGGACTCCTATTGCGAGATCGACGGGGGCGAGATGTTTGCCCTCGGCATCCATATCAGCCCATATGAGCAGGGCAACATTTTTAATAAGGATCCGCTCCGCCCAAAGAGGCTTCTTTTGCATAAGAGCGAGATTATGAAGCTGACAGGTCTTGTATCCCGAGAGGGATATACGCTTGTCCCTCTCTCTCTTTACTTCAAGGGCTCGCGAGTCAAGATGGCGCTCGGTCTTTGTAAGGGTAAGAAGCTCTACGACAAGCGAGAGGATATAGCAAGGCGCGATGCTAACAGGGATATGGAAAGAGCTATGAAGGAGAAGTATTAGTATTATTCCGGAGAGCATTGGCGAATGAAATTGCTTTAGAGATAAAATCCTGCTTTACAGAATCGCCGGTTGTATTTCGGTTTTATTCGAGCAAGGCGAAGTCTAGTCAAGCACGAAGATAAGCAAAGGGGCTGCTTCATTTAGGCATAACCGTAAACAAAATGGACGAGGTGCAATAAATTTGTGCCTCGCCCATAACTTTTATGTGAACTAAAAAAATCAAGGTTGAAAACCTACGGTTTTCTCCATTTTCATTAGGTTTTGTTTACTACCGCCGTTTCCTTCCGCCGA
>JAFTRB010000238.1 GCA_017462445.1 Clostridia bacterium | reverse complement strand
GTGTCACGAGCCTGCGAGTGACGGATGAGGTGACTGCCGAAGCTTTGCGCTCAATATGCTTTGTCTTTTATCCTTACTTCAAATAACACCTCATCCACCGCAAGCGGTCCCCCTTCTCCCACTGGAGAAGGCTGAAGAGAGCAAGCACAGCCCGTGTTATCCTGCTTTAATATGCTCACTAAATATTGGTTTTAATAGCTGCCAAACCGATAAAACACCGCCCCTCGGACGAGGGGCGGATAGCATTTGATTTTTAATTATTTATGGCGATATTCGCCTTTGCCTTGCATTAAGGATAAATGCAAATAATTGTTTACTTCATTTCCTTTCTGCCTGCAAATAATTTGGCACGCCTTACCACTTATCCATCGGGATAATGGTGGGATAGCCTGTCTTCTCGCCTCCGTCTATGACAACGGCGGAGTTGATGCTTGTAGCATTCTCATATTTTACAACAAGCCTTGAATAGCCGTGTCTGTCGTGCTCGCCCTCGAAGTTATCTGTTGCGTCAAGCAGGTAATCATAGCAGCCCATTATCTCAAATCTCTCGCCACCGATAAGGCGAACGGTTACGCTTGCGCCATCCTTGTGGGTAAATACGCAGGTCTTGCCGTCCTCGGAGAGGTCAGCGGTTATCTCGGCGGAGTTGAAGTGACCAATCCAGTAGGCGGTTCTCGGCTCAACGAATTCCACCTCATCCTGAACGACCACGGTGCCGCGGTTATCGGTAACAAGCATACCTCTCTTTGCGCTCTTGACATTCTCCTCTCCGTAGACCTCGAGGTTATCGATAATTGCATAGGAGCTATCCTCGCTCGACTTATGAGACACCAGATAGCCTGTGGTATCAAGCTTCTGACCGAACTCAATCTCGCGGAGAATAAGGTTATTGTTGCCCTCGCCATTCCTTTTATAAAGCTTGTAGTTGCCGAAATAGCCACCCTTTATGTTATAGTAATCCGAGCCAAGATCGGTGAACCAAAGCACTCCCTTGTTATGATAGACGAATGCGCCCGAGTCAACCTGATTGTGGCTACCGCCCTTAGGATTATAGCCGCCTATAATTCCCGCATACATCGAGCCTCTCTCCCAGCCGGAGCGGAAGGTCATAGCATCGATGCCCTCCATATAGTAGTCGAGGGGGAGCGCGCCAAGCTCGGGAACCTTGTAGCCGCGAACCTCGGGGCTGTAGAAGAGATCATATATAGTGACAGCCTTGCCCTGCGCCGGGTGCCTCATACGAATTGCCGAGAGCATATGGTCGCCGGTGATAAAGGCGAAGGGGAGGAACATCGAGGTATTCTGCTGACCTAACCCACCGTCGTGGTAATTCCAGGAAACGAACTCGGCGCTCTCGGTGTTTATCGCATAGTAGCAGGTCTTATCAAGTCCCCAGACCTTGCTCATTCCGTAATCGGTATTAACCGCAGAATCAAGGGCGGCAATGCAACGGAAGAGTGTGTTTGTGCCATAAGACCAGTAGCCGGGCGACTCAACATAGGAGCCATCGGGGGCGTACTGAATAAAGAGCAGGCCGTCCTGCATCATGCTGACAAGAGCAGCACCAAGCATCTCCTTGGTGTTGTCAATCATCTCCTCGGTGATATACTCATCCACGCCGTCACCAAGCAGCACCAGCGAGGCAATAACCATACCGCCGTTGCAGACCGCATTCCAGTTGTCCCTCTTGTTCTTGAATCTCCAGCCTGTTCCCTGCTTTGCGCTTGGGTAATCGCACATATCAAAGATTACCGAGTTAAAGCCCTGCTTAACTCCCTTCTCATAGAGGGCGAGACGGAGCGGACCTATATCCAGGCCAAGCCTCTCCCAATCGTTATATAGCCAGTCGATAACGGTAGCGTAGCACTCGGCAGCGCCTGCGCAATTAAGGAAGTGACCGGGGCCCCAGTGGTCCCAGGTACCAATAGCGCGAAGCGCATAGTACGCCATTTTTGCGTAATCATCGTTGCCGAGAATACGGCAGGCAAAGGCAACCCTTGTCATATCACCCGCGATATCTCCCGCCTGACCGTGTCTGCCTCCGACATCATAGCCGAGGGGGTCCTCGTAGGTGCAGACCAGGGGCTTGGCAAGCCCGTCGCCACTCTCGTTAAGCTTATATTTTTCGTCGTCAACCGTCTTCTTGCAGGCGCCAATGACCTTCCCTATGTAGGTCTTAAGCTCGCTCTCGCCCTCTTTTTCATATTCAGCGCGGAGCTTGTCAAATATCCAATCATAGGTGTAAATATAGGGGTGCCCTTCGTAGTGGCGGCCAAGATCCTCAAACGCAACCTCGCCTGCCTCGCGGAAGCCCTCGCGCTCCTCTTCGGTTGCGGGAGCATACTGTGCAATATTCATCTTAACTCTGGGAATACTGAAAATGATTTTTCCCATCAGCTCAAGCATAAAGGACATATCCTCCTTCCTGTTTATGGAAAGAATGTCCTCGTCATAGTCCAGAATAATAAGGCCCATTGTGTCATACTTGACATAGCAGCCCTCAATGCGGTTGATCTCCACAAACTCGACAGCCTCGCCGCCAAAGCCTGTAACAGTGATAACCTCGGTAGCCCTCGCCCCCTCGGGAAGCTGTGCCACCGGCACATATACAAGCCCCTCGCGCTCCCGAGGAGCATACTCAAGGCAATACCCCACGCCGTCGATAATCGCCGAGCGGCAACCCACCTTCATACAAACCTTTGGTGTTTTCTCTCTGTTATACATCTTCAAGCCCCTTTTCATTTTTTTATTTTGTTCCGTATTATTGCCACACAACCGAGCAAAATTAAGCAATGCCCATAAAGCCCACGCCGGGAGTGTGCTTGCTTGGATCTAATGCCTCGGGAGAGTATCGTCCAAGCGCATCAAGCAGGCGCAGCACCCGGGATAAAGCCCCGGTAGGACGCAGGCATCAAACCCGCCTGCGTACGCAAAATAATAGGAACAGAGCCAAGTTAACTATATCATAAATCCCCGAATTTGTAAAGCATTTTTTCAAAAAACAGTCTACTCTTGGTTGATTGCCCCCAAAACGAGACAGAAGGCCCACCTAGAAGGGTGAAGTTTGCTTCGCAAGTGAAGTTTTGCTCCCAGCAAAGTGAAGTTTCTATCGAAGTGAAGTTTTGCCTTATGGCAAAGTGAGTTGTTGTAGAAATGCACCTCTTCGTGTCATCCTGAGCGGAACGGAGTGGAGTCGAAGGATCTCTTTCTTTTGTAGTGAAAGGTAACAAAAGGATAGGTAGGCTATAATCCTTGCTAGATCCCTTCGTCACTTCGTTCCTCGGCTTTGCTCCGCCTGCGCTACGCAAAGCTTCGACTCGCAAAATGCTCGCTCAGGATGACACGGGCTGGGCTTGCTCTGTGGTACAAGGCTTTGGTTGACACCTCATCTGTCACCTAAAGGTGACACCTTCTCCCACTGGAGAAGGCTTAAATATCGCTTGCTATTGATT
>JAFTRB010000237.1 GCA_017462445.1 Clostridia bacterium | reverse complement strand
GTCAGAGTCAAGCGCATATAGCCTGCAGTGTTGGTAATCTCCCCCTTAACCTTCATGGGAGAAGGAAAACTTACGCCGTAAAGAAAGCTGGCGGTGTCATCAGGGTCTACCGAAAGCGGCAATTCGTAGTCAAAGGAGAGCAGTCTGTCGCCGGCAAGCAAGGGCCTAAGATCGAGCCTCATTGTGTACCCCCAATGTTTTGTTACTGAAAATGGGCATAGTTTAGGCTATGTTGTCCCAAAGTCGTACACCATATTATATAATCTTTTTTTCTGTTTGTCAACCCCTTTTTTGCTTTTTTCGTAAAAACTTTGCTTTAGTGCATAATTCACATATACATATCCTATTTTTCGTCAATATGACAGTGCCTGCAATCAATTCTTTTTTCTTAAATTCGATTGACAAGCGAATTCTAATAGTGTATAATACATACTGTATTGTTGTGCAATATTTTACCCTATTATAAAATAATAGAAGGAGATTAATTATTATGACCGATATCGAAATAGCTCAGTCTGTCAAGCCGAGGCATATTCTTGAAATTGCAAGGGCTGCGGGAGTAGATGAAAAGTATGTGGAGCTTTACGGCAATGCCAAGGCAAAGCTTGATCTCTCCATTCTCACCGACAAGAGCGCAAAGCCTGATGGCAAGCTCATCCTCGTTACGGCAATTACCCCCACACCGGCAGGTGAGGGAAAGACCACCACTACAATCGGACTTGCCGACGGTCTGCACCGCATAGGCAAAAATGTTGCCGTTGCTCTTCGCGAGCCCTCTCTCGGCCCTGTCTTTGGTGTCAAGGGCGGCGCTGCAGGCGGTGGCTGGGCGCAGGTTATCCCTATGGAGGACATCAATCTTCACTTTACCGGAGATTTCCACGCTATCGGTGCGGCAAACAATCTTCTTGCCGCAATGCTCGATAACCACATCTATCAGGGCAATAGTCTGAACATCGACCCCAGAAGAATAACCTGGAAGAGATGCGTTGATATGAATGACCGTCAGCTCAGGTTTGTTACCGACGGCCTTGGCGGAAGAGTAAACGGCGTTCCTCGCGAGGATGGCTACGATATAACCGTTGCCTCCGAGATTATGGCGGTGCTTTGTCTTGCAAGCTCCCTTGCCGATCTGAAGGCAAGGCTCTCTCGCATAATCGTTGGTTACACCTATGACGAAAAGCCTGTTACCGCAGGCGACCTTAAGGCAGAGGGCGCAATGACCGCTTTACTCAAGGACGCTCTCAAGCCCAATCTTGTGCAGACTCTCGAGGGAACTCCCGCCTTTGTTCACGGCGGTCCCTTCGCAAATATCGCTCACGGCTGTAATTCGGTCATAGCAACCCGCACCGCTATGAAGATGGCTGACTACGCCATCACCGAGGCGGGATTTGGCGCAGACCTCGGCGCCGAGAAGTTCCTCGACATCAAGTGCCGTATGGCAGGGCTTACCCCCTCCGCCGTTGTTATTGTAGCAACCGTCAGGGCGCTCAAGATGCATGGCGGTCTGCCCAAGACCGAGCTTGGCACGGAAAATCTCGAGGCGCTTAAGAAGGGTATTCCCAACCTCCTTCGCCATGTCTCCAACATCAAGAATGTGTACAAGCTCCCCTCCGTGGTAGCAGTAAACAGATTCCCCACCGATACCGACGCCGAAATCGATGTCATCATTGCCGAGTGCAAGTAGCTTGGTGTAAATGTTGTTCTCTCAACCGTATGGGCAGAGGGCGGCAAGGGCGGCGAGGCTCTCGCTCGCGAGGTCGTTCGTCTGTGCGAGGAGGAAAAGGGTGACTTCACTTATTCCTATGAGCTTGACGGAACGATCGAGGACAAGATTGAGGCTGTTGTAAAGAAGATTTACGGCGGAGATGGCAACACCGTTCTTCCTGCCGCAAAGAAGCAGATTGCGGCGCTTACCGCGTTGGGCTTTGACAAGCTGCCCATCTGCATTGCCAAGACACAGTATTCCTTCTCGGACGATCCTACAAATCTTGGCGCGCCCGAGGGCTTTACCGTAACAGTAAAGAATGTAAAGGTTTCTGCCGGAGCAGGCTTTGTTGTTGTCCTGACAGGAGATATTATGACAATGCCCGGTCTTCCCAAGGTCCCCGCTGCGGAAAAGATAGATGTAGACGAGCAGGGAAAAATCACCGGACTCTTCTAAGAAAAAAACAAAAACCTGGCACCCGTGTCAGGTTTTTGCACGGTTTATATAAACAATTGTTTTCATCGAGGTTTGCATGAAGCTGATAATTGCATCAAACAACAAGCATAAGATTTATGAGATAAAAAAGATTCTCGGCGCTCGCTTTGACGAGATACTCTCGCTTTCCGAGGCCGGCATAGATCACGAAACGGTAGAGGATGGCGAGACCTTCATGGAGAACGCAACCAAGAAGGCAACCGAGATTGCCGAGATATCCGGCTGCGCCGCCCTTGCCGATGACAGCGGTATCTGCGCCCACGCCCTTGGCGGCGCGCCCGGCGTATATAGCGCGCGCTTTTCCGGCGGTCACGGCAATGACATAGACAATAACAATCTTCTACTGAAGCTACTCCGTGACAAGGAGGATAAAACGGCTCACTATACTGCGGCTATCTGTCTTGCTTACCCCGATGGCAGGCTTGTTACCGCCGAGGGCTATATGTATGGCTCGATAACCGAGGACTGGAGAGGAGATCGCGGCTTCGGTTATGACCCGATCTTTGTTCCCGAGGGCGAGACCCGTACCGTAGCCGAGCTGAGCGATGAGGAGAAGAATGCAATCAGTCACCGTGGCAGAGCGCTTATGGCACTGCTGGAAAAGCTTTAATGATTGCATTTTAATTGCTTTGACATATGGATACAGTAATTTTAGTCATCGAGCTTATCGGAGTTGTTGCCTTTGCAATATCGGGCGCCGTTGTTGCAATTGATAAGGAAACAGATATGATAGGCGTTCTGTTCCTCTCGCACATAACCACCTTTGGCGGAGGAATAATGCGCGATATCATTTTGGGGCGGGTTCCCGCATACTTCACGTCTATGTGGCCCTATTTGATTATCTGTACAATAACCAGCTTCCTTGTTTTTCTTCTTGCGCGCCTGTTCAAGAAGTGGTATGTTGTAAACAAGCGCAGGGTGCTTGATATAAATAACTATATCGATGCCGCAGGTCTTGGAGCGTTTGCCGTTTCCAGTGTTAAGCTGGCATTGGAGCTTCACCCCGAGGCAGGGGCATTTCTTGCCATAATGATGGGTGTCATCACCTCGATTGGCGGCGGTATGGTCCGTGATGTGTGTATGCAGGATGTTCCCTTCGTATTCAGGAAGAGGATATACGCCTTAGCGGCGGCAGCAGGCGCCGGCGCGTACTATGTGATAGCGGTTTATCTTATGCCAACCGAACTTGGCGAGGTTGTAGCCAGCATTGTCGGTATGCTCTCGGTATTTCTCATTCGCGTCCTTGCCACGGTTTTCCGCCTTAATATGCCAAAGGCGATCAGGTTCTCCGAGCAGCTTGAAATTGCTCATGAGATCGAGGTCGAGGAAACGAGCAAGGATTTTGAAACTGGTAAAATTAAATAAAAAACAGTTACGCTTTTTATCTAATATCACGGTAATTACAAAAAACATTCTTTTTTGTGAAAAGACTTTACAAATAATAAAATATATGATATAATTACTTTCGCCTAATACTGAGTTGCGTGTATGGCATCACTCCGCTGTGGGACAAACCCTTGCGTGGTGTTCGCGTTTCACCCGCACGCTGCCCGGATTAAGGATAAAAAATTACAGAAAGGTGAAGAAGATGATTTCCACAGAAGCAAAGAGCGCTATCATTGAGGAATTCAAGATCCACGAGAGAGACACCGGTTCTCCCGAGGTGCAGATTGCTATCCTTACAGATAGAATCAACGGTCTTACCGAGCACATGAAGAAGAACCCCAAGGACTTCCACTCTCAGAGAGGTCTGTCCAAGATGGTTGGTCACAGAAAGCAGTTGCTTGCTTACCTCGCAAAGAAGGATATCGAGAGATACAGAGCGGTAATCAAGAGACTTGGTCTCAGAAAGTAATTTATTACTTCCCGGGATGACGATAAAAAACGGGGGCACACAGTTGTTCCCGTTTTTTACGAAAAAAGCAAAAAACGAGGTGCGAAGGTAGCAGTTAAATATGCGTTTGCAGGACAAGCGTTTATTTAAGTGCTATGGTCGCCCTCACGAAAAACAAAAATCAGGAGGAAAAAACTATGGTAGAAAATTTCAAGACATTTGACAACTACAGAGAGTACAGCTACGAGCTTGCCGGCAGACCTCTTGTAGTAAAGACAGGCAAGATTGCAGGTCTTGCAAACGGCGCAGCGCTCGTTCAGTATGGCGAGACCACCGTGCTGGCAACCGCAACCGCATCCGCAGCTCCCCGCGAGGGCATCGACTTCCTGCCCCTCTCGGTTGACTACGACGAGAAGCTGTATGCAGTGGGCAAGATCCCCGGCGGCTTCCTTAAGCGTGAGGGTAAGCCCTCCGAGAAGGCAGTTCTTGCAGGCAGAGTTATCGACCGTCCTGTAAGACCCCTTTTCCCCAAGGACCTTCGCAATGACATCTCCCTTCTTCTCACAATTATGTCGGTAGACCCCGACTGCTCGCCCGAAATTACCGCAATGATTGGCGCATCCATCGCCCTTTCCATTTCCGATATTCCTTGGAATGGCCCTATCGGTGGCGTATTTATGGGCCTTGTTGATGGCAAGATCGTTGT
>JAFTRB010000005.1 GCA_017462445.1 Clostridia bacterium | reverse complement strand
GAAGGAAACCTTCGCGTTGTTGTAGACATCCTCGTTTACATCGTTTACTCCCAGCTTTGTAAGCTTCATAGATGCCTGCTTGCCGTTTACATAGCCGAATATGTATCTTTCGCCTTCAAGCTGATGTATTGAGTCAAAGGAGAATACAAAGCCCTCCTTGGTAATAAGCGAGAAGGATACTCTGTAATCCTTCCCTGCCTCGAATTTGTCGGTGGGATTAAGCAGCCTCCACTGGCTACTCGAGCTGGCGCTATCCTCGCGAACATACCAATTGTAATCCGCGCTTGCAACCATCATAGCTCGGGAATTGGCAACAACAATATCCTCGCTTGAGAGAGGGCTGTTGCCTGCGATGGGAGCAGGGATAAAAAGACCGGGTGTGACTTCGGTATCGGGAAGAGTATCAAATGTATACATTACACTGACGGTCCGACTGTCAGGGTTAAGCTCGCGATGTGTAACAACCGCAGGCTTACCGTTTACCGTAGCGGTAATGCCGCTGTAATCGGTATTAGTGCCGATGTAGTCCATGTTCCAGCCGCTGTTGGCTCCCTTGACGGCAAGATCGACCCTTACTGTATACTTATGCCCACCCTTGAAGTAGGTATCAGCGTCACCGATACCCAGATGGTCCTGCTCGTGGTCCTTGTACCAGCTGACGCCTACAACCTTGTATGTCATAAAATGCTTGGGTTCGACCGAAGCGTAATCAAGGCTGACGGTTGCGCCTGATTTAGGCTCTGCCAATGTAAGATCAATCTCGCTTACCTTGACAGTCACGTCAAGCGCCAAGGCAGTTACCGCCAAAGCGAGTATCAAACACGCAATAAGCATAACAGAAAACAATATTGCTGTAAATTTTTTCATTTTGGTTCTCCTTTGTTGTTTTGTTACTATAATTTTATCATATTTATTTTCGCGCGCATACACCCGACAAGGGTGTATTTAGGGTGTACACGGGTGTTTTTAGGGTGTATTCGGGTGTATCAAGCCCAAAGCGGTAAGAGCAAAGATAGCCGTCTGCCCCTTTTATTCGGTGAGACAGCCTTCAAAAGTCCCGTATTGTTTAAAAAAACAAAAAAAGACGACGGCAAATACCGTCGTCTAAAATGTAAATAAAACTATACCTTTATCAGCGCGTGAATTTCCTCGCGATTTGACACGCCAAGAAGCCTGTATAGGGATGCCGTGTGCATTTTTACTGTGTTCTCGGACAGATGCAGATCGGCGGCTATCTCCTTTCTGCTCTTGCCATCAACGATCCCCTCCAGCACATCCATCTGCCTTGCGGACAGGGACACGCCCTCTGGCAAATGTGAAAGAATAAGCCGAAGCTTTTCGGCTCGCTCCAGCGAATCCACCACGATAACAGGAGCCCCGCCAACTCTTGGAACATCGCTCTTAAGTATGTAGTCATCAAGAAGAATGTAGACAAAGAAGAACACCAGCTCGCTCATAACATATGACACCGCCAGAAGCTCAAAGCTCCAGAAGATAAGCTTCTCAATTATCCACATACCGATATTGCCAAGCACCACCGCCAGCATCAGGGCAGCAAGCTTTTGCGAGGAGCCGCGCTTCTTGAAGAGCGAGAAGAGAATAACGCCGAGAAGAAGCAGGAAGTAGCCGACAACATATATGAGGATTGTGGGATGGAGGAAGCCGTATTCCTTTATAAGATAGGAGGCTCCGTCGCTTTCTCCCAGGCTTGCGTCCTTGTAGTACCAATCAAGATATCCGGTCGTGCAGACCAGGGCAAACATAAGTCCGGCCGAGACATATAAAACAATCGACACCCACGCCTTGTGCCTGAAGCCGCAAAGCCCGGATATGATTCTTAACATACAGATAGGAATGATTACCTGACCGAGGTACGCGATCTTGTTTGCGAAGAGGGCAAACTCAACCGTTTGAGATATCGAAATAAGAAGATATCCAAGGTTCACAGTAGAAACGCAAAGAAAGAGTATGAAAAGCCACGGCTCATTATGCTTCTTTTTAAGGAAGATAAAATAGAGTGGTAAGAGAACAAGTGAAAAAGCAAAAATCCCACCGTATGCAATAGACATAATCATACCTCCTTCGCAAAATGTGTCTCGTTCGCTATTAACTATTATACACCATTATACACCATCGAAGGAAAAATTACAAGAGCTTTCTCAAAAAAGGGCTTTTCTTCGCCTCAAAAAAGGGCTTTTCTTCGCCACCACAGCCCCACATCAAAAGAGCCGAGCCGCATATGCGGCTCGGCTTATCTGTCACTGATTTTTTATAAGTTTTGGCGGTAATGCCCCACCCCGTGTTAAATATTTATTATTGTTGTGAAATGACTAACTATGCAAGCGCACTTTAGCCCTTTGCAAAGGAATCTGTTTAATTACCATTTCCCTCGTCTGTAGCACTGGTGGCAATTATATCCTGAACAGTAAAATCAATTAAGATTATTATCGGCCTTCATATCCATTCTTTTTCAAAGCCTACTACTTCATCTATCAATAATTTCCTATTCTATTAATCCGGGTTCTCTGTCTCGTTTGCCTTGTCATTTTTCTCCCGATCCTGCTCCCCGATTGGCTCCTTTGGCGGTAGCTGCTCGGTGTCCTCGCTATCCTCGTCGCCCAGAGATGTTCCATCGCCGGGCTTGCCCTGCATTTCTACGCCATCCTGTTCGGAATAATTGCCGTTTTTGTCACCCTGCTGGCCTGTAGGCTCGGGGTTATCGTCTGGCTTAATAATGTTATTTTCCTTCTGCTCGTTGTCTGTGGGCTCACCCGTTTGCTTTAATCCAAGAGCCTCCACCTTGCCATCAATGCAATCGACCTTGGCCTCATATATTCCACCGTTGTTCTTTAAGCCTACAAGGATGCCGTAAACCATCCTTCTGCTCTCGCCCTTGCCCTCGGGGCCTGCGTGGACCCGTACCCATTCTATCTGTGTTGAATCAAGCTCCAACGCCTCAATAGCTAATTCAACCGCCTCATCCTCGTCAATAAAGCCTGCTACGGTTCCGGAGCTTATATCCTTGTCGAAGGGATCATTGCCATCATTTCTCTCGGGGCGTGTTGAATAAATCAGATTTAGCTCCTTGATAGACATATCTGCAAGCTCGGTCGCATCCTTCTGCTCAAGATGTTCAATTCCTCCAATCATCCTATCCACAAGATGCATCTTTCCTACCGATACGCCCTGCTCCTGTGCCCTCTCTCGGAGATTATCATCCACCCTCAGGCTTTGCGCAATTATCGAGCATTCTATTCCGGCACTTCCAAGAACCTTATTTATTTGCTCTGTGATATTCGTTAATAGTATTTCGCCCTGCTCATCGCTGCACGAATCAACACTCACCAAAACAGAGTTTGTGCTATCGCTGAAATATCCATTCAAGTACATAGCGCCCACAACAGCAGTAACAGCGGTATTCATTTCCACGCCCTCCAGCCGCAGCCCCTCCAGAACTTCGATTGCATCGTTGTTGCCGGCTATAACCTCTACTACTCTCTTCTGCCCATCAACCTTTATTTCTACACTTGGGTTTACATCAAGGTAAACAACGCTTTCTGTATCCCCTAACACTCCATCGGTAAAGCTGTAGCTCCCTATCATAATGCCACAAGCAAACAGCGCAACACATACCGCAATTGCTATAGCACCACGAAAAAGGCTAAGGAAAATATTCCTCCGCTTGGGAAGTTTATCACCGCAGCCCTCGCATTGCTTGGTTTCAGCGCATTCCTCCAACAGGCGTTCAAGCCCATTGGGTGCCAGCGCGATAAACGAGTCGGATATTATATCCTTTAATTCTTGCTCTTTCATTTGCATCCCTCCATTTTCTGTGCTTTTTCCTGAAGCTTTTTTATTGCTCTGTTGTATTTAGATAATATAGTAGACAGCGGCTTTTTCATCAGCTCCGCTATCTCGCGGTGCTTTAGCCCCGACACGGCGTGCAGGCTGATAATCGTTCTCTCCTCCTCATCCAAGCTGCACATCAGCTGTCTCAAAAACTCATTTTCTATTACTCTGTGTGCTAACTCATCCTCATCCGCAATGCTTTCGTATTCCTCAAGCGGAATCACTCTTTTTCTCAGGTTATACTGTCGGCGAATCATATTCATTTCTATGGCAAAAACCCAGGACAACGGCTTTCCCATAGGCTTGTATTGCTTGGCACATTTCCATATTTGAACAAAGGTTTCGTGGGTAATATCCTCTGCATCCTCGATACTTGAGGTCCTTGACAGGGCAAAGGCGAAGGCATCCGCCTTAATCAATTCATAAAGCTCGCCCATTGCCTCAAGCTCGCCCGAGGACATTCGCAATATTGCCCGCTCAGCCTCTCTATTCTTCTCTTCCGCCTTCTCCTGCGAGATGGCACAGAGCATAAGCACCGGTATCACCCCCAATTCCAATCGTGATCAATCCAATTATAATTCATTAAGCTTAATTATTGTAAAGCCCGATACTGCGCAAATGCAAAAAGAGCCCTTTGCACTATTAATAATTCTTTTTGCATTTTTATCGCATTTTTTATTTTTCTTTTTAACAAAAATAGCAAAAAGCAGGCTCGAATACACATAGGCATTCGAGCCTGCTGAACAATTTTTAACTTGATGGGATAGTGTATATTGAAATCTTATACCAAGGCTTCGGTTATTTGACCCACCCCGTGTCAAATATTTGCCCTTACAGCACCAGGGAGGGAGCGGAATAAACTCTTGCCTGAAGCTCCTGGTTCAGCATATAGAGGCTCTTGGGATCCGAGCCAAACAGCTCCATCTTGGTGATGAGGTCATTGGCGTTGGTCTCCTCCTCGCCCTGCTCCTTAACAAACCAGTCAAGGAACTGCATTGTGCGGAAGTCCTTAACCTCGTAGGCAGCGGCGTAAATGTCGTTTATGAGCGAGGTTACATACTGCTCGTGCTCAAGGCCCGCCTTAAGAACGTCCATATCGCAGGTGAAAACCTTGTCGGGCTTTGCAATTGCATCGAGTGTAACTGTCTGGCTCTCGTTCTGCAGGTACTGATAGAAGAGCATTGCGTGGTCTCTTTCCTCCTGTGCCTGAAT
>JAFTRB010000236.1 GCA_017462445.1 Clostridia bacterium | reverse complement strand
TCATCAGCTCCTCGGTCGTGCCCGAGGGCGAGGTGAGAGTCAGGAGCGCCACCGCATCAGCCTTGAGTGTTGCGGGGATAAGCTCTGCAAGAGCCGAACCGCCCTCGCTATGAACCTTGAAATCAAAGGGCACATCTATACGCTCGCGAGGAATACTCTCGGTTGCTACATTGGAAAGGAAGGTCGAACCGTCGTTATCTACCCATCCCTCAACCCAAGCACCGCTTAAGGCGGAGGTAAATACCGAGACTCTGCCGTTTCCGTAGTCTGAGTAGGCGTAGAGGGGAACCTCTGCCCTACCGCCACTTGCCTTGATATAATCAACCGTGAGAACCACGGTGGCATTGTTTTTAGCCTTGCCTATGACAAAGCCCTTAACATTGGGAAGAGCGACAAGCCCATCTACGGTGGCATCGCTGCGGCGCTTTATATGAACCTCGCTATCCGCCTCGACAACCGTTTCGGTAAGATCGTCGGCTATCTGGGAGGAGAATTGCTCCTCAAAGCTTTCGGCACTCTCGATGTAATAATAATTACCGCCGCCTGCCTCGGCTATGCCGCTCATCATTGATACGGCGTCGGTTTCCTTGCTGAATACATTGATTGTAGAGACGGTAATACCGGAAGCGAGCATATTTCTTGCGGTGGCTATCGCTCCGTCATCCTCGCTCTGCTTGATGTAGGACAGTCCGTCAGAGATAAGAACAACCTCCTTGTCACTGTAATCGAGGTCGACCATAAATTCATACGCCCTGTCCATTGCCGAGCCGATAAGCGTTCCCTGATAGGGAGAAAGCCCGTCAATTTTCTTAGCCAGCTCATCTCTTTCGGAGGCCGGTGTGGGCAGACAAACGGTGTATTGCTCGCCCCAGAAGGCTATGATTGCCACCCGGTCATCGTCCTCGAGGATATTTAACAGCGACTTTGCCGCATCCTTGGCAATCTTCATTCTGTATGCAAGCTCCATACTGCGTGACATATCCAGAAGAATTGTCATAAGCTTGGCATCCCTCTCGTCATTGCCGAAGGAAACGGGGAGCATATTCTGAAGATTGTCCAGAATATCGTCGGTCTTGTTTTGTATATTGTTGTTGCCAAAGGTGACAAGGCTCTTGCCGAAGAGGGATACGACCTTGTCAAGGCTTGTGACAAAGGAGCCGTAGTTGACAAGCTCACGGACATCGACCTCGGAGATAAGTATCTCGTCATACCTTGCCAGCGCCTCTACGGTGTAGGGCACTCTGTTGCCGTCCTTCTTATTTATGTTGTAGACATCGATCGTGGCATTCTCGCCATACATTGCTCTGGCTGCCGCCTCATCGGATGAATGCGAGGTTATGAGAAGAACCGAAAGCTCTCCCGAAACGCTCTGGGAGAAGGAAAGGCGATTGTTGCTCATATTACTGTCACTCTCGGCATTAACACTGACGGTGTAGTTAAATACGCCGTCCTTGTCGGTGGGGAGGGTGAAGGACTCGAGATTAAAGCCCGGAGTGAGATTTACGGTACGCACCTCAAGCTCTTTTTCATCCTGAACAAGAGTAATTATACACCTGCCTGAATAATTGGACATTAAAAGCAGCTCCGCCTCCGCCTCGTGACCGCGATATGTGGACTCGGTAAAATCGACGGCGGATACCTGTACCTCTTCCCTGTCCTCTGTCAGATTGTTGTCAAGATATATCGCATCAATCTGTACATCGGTGGCAAAAAGGTTATCAACAGTACGAATGAGCGCTGTATCCTGACGGGCATCGGTCTGCCTTGCATCAGTAAGCAGAACTATGCGCTTCAAGGAGTTCTCGGAGAACAGCCCACCCGCATATTCAAGTGCGGAGGCTATATCCGTCGCGGAGCCATCGACCGCAGTGTGACGAACGCTTCTGCGAGGCTCGTCAAAACCTACAAGCAATTCGTAATCCCTGCCAAAGGTGACTATTCCAAGCGAGGAATTTCCTATCAGGGACTCCTCAAGCTCCGTGATATAGCCATCTATTTCGTCGGCGCGCTCCTTGTTTGAGTCGGACATATCGGCAACCACAATAACCTCGGTGCGGGTAATAACACTGGTGTATACGGTTCCCGCCATAGCGAGCGTTACAACGAGAGTCATGCAGATATGAATAATAAAGGAGGTGACAGTGGATACAGAGCGGTTATCCCTTCTTACGGCGATTATGTAAGGGATGACGACCGCCAGAAGCAACGGAATTGCTACAAGCAGAAGGAGGGGATTATCGAAGCTGATACTTTTCATAGCAATAAACCATCCAATCTGCAGAGAATAGAAGCGCAAGAGCTATAAACAGGATAGCTAAATTATCAAGGAAGCCATCCCTTTCGCTCTCGGCCGAGCTGCCTGCAAGTCCGATTTCGCCTCCCTCGGTCAAGGGGGCTCGCTCGGCTACGGGGAACTCGGAGAAAATATAGTAATCACGCTCGCTACCCGCCGTGGTAACGGTGATTTTGTGGACACCCGCCTCGTTTAATGTGTGGACCGCTGTTGCGTCCGAGGTGTCGAGGAAGGTGGAGCTTCCCGAAGGGCCGGTGATAACTATGCTCTCGCAGCCGGAGATGACATTAACCGTCAGATCCTCGCCGCAGAGATAGTTGGTTTGCTCCAGCACAGTGGGGAAGGAGAAATCAATAAGATTGCTTGTAAGAGCGATAAAGTCGAAGAGCATTGCGAAGTTGGACTTCTGCAAATCGAAGGCGAATACTACCTCGCGGTTGCCAAAATCGTTCGTTCCCGTGAATATCACGGGATTGCCCTTATGCTCAAGGAGGGTGTAGAAGCTGTCATACAGGCTACACTTCATAAATTCGGTTACATATATGCCATTACCGTTCATGTTCTCGATAAGCGCCTTAACGGTGGTGGCGGAGGATGTGGAGAGAGAAAGCTCCATAGCATCCTCGGGAGCATAGACATCCTGTACAGAGAATCCCGAGCCCTGGAGGCTGTCGGTGGGATTGAAGAACCATACCGCGCCGCTCTCGGGCATAGCATCGGGAGTGAAGCTGTCAAAGATGTACAGGTCATATCCGCCCTTGCTCTCGTAATCCTTTGTGGCTACCGTGTCAACAAATACATGGCTGCTGACAGCGGTTATAGCCGTTTTTATATAGTAGGGGTGGTCGCTGACAAGCAGGGCGTGATAGGAGTTCTCGGAGTCGATATTATAGAGCATAACCCGATTGTCCTCCATAAGCGAGTCCTCGCCCTCAATTCGAAGCTCTAAGCAGTAGAATTCGGTGACATCTGCGCGGAGGCTGATGGGTGTCGGAGCTGTGGCGGCGGGTGTTACGGTGATGGAGTCTATCGGCTCCTCTTCGCCCGCGATGGCTGCCTGCTCTGTCGGGTAGATGATAAGCGAAACGGTTGTCTCACGGGAGCTGCCATAGCAGACAAGGTCAGCATTTACCGTAACCGCTCCCGCGCCAACCGTGTACTCTGCCCCATCGATGGCAAGATTGCTCTCGCCTGATGCAAGGTTGATGATGCTTATATTTTTGCCCGAGGCGTAGGCGCTGTCACTGACAAGATATGTCACCATCGCGCTATTGCCATTGAAATAGCCCTGCGCTATACCGATAGCCTCGGTTATATCCGCCTGTGCGTGGAGGGGAGTAAGACGCTCCAAAAGAAGAATTGCCTGCTCCTTGTCGGTAAGCCCCTCATATATTACCTCCGCAGTATCGGCGGCGGTGATAAGAGTAAAGCTGCTTCCATCGGTGGAATCGGTTATAAGCTCGGCTATTCTGTCCTTGCCCTCCTCGAAGCGGCTGCCTTCTTCACCGCTTATGCTCATACTGCCCGAGGAGTCCAGGATAAAGCAATAATCCTGCGCCTGTCCCGAAAGAATAATGACGGGATGAGCAATAGAGAGCGATATAGCAACCACCAAAAGGAGCTGGAGAATCAGCGAGATTATGCCGGAGAGACGGCTCAAGGGATTGCGCCTGTTCAGGAATTTTTCGCTGAGTGTCCAAAGGTAGGTGGAGGGGATAACCTGCTCGGTGAATTTATTTTTAAGGATATATACCAAAATCAGAATGGGCACACCGATAAGCCCAAGAAGTCCCAGGGGATACAGGAAGGTCATTTCAGCACCTCCCTCTCGGTCATCGAGCCGAAGAATATATCAAAGAGCGAGTCCTCTGCCGTAACAAGCTGGTAGGAGGCACCGCGCGCCTCGCAGTAGCCGCTTATTCTGCGTGTTACATACTCGAGAGCGCGCTTGTAGGCGGCGGTTATATCACCGTCGATATCCTTGCGATAATCGCGCCTCTGGTCCTCGGAGTCGAAGAAATGATACTTTCCGCGGAATTGCGGCTTCTGCTCCTCACGAGTGAGAATTTGCATACAAAGCACATCGCGCCGCTTGGCAACAAGGTGGTCGATTGCCGACTCATAGTCGTTATCGGTCAAAAAGTCGGATAGGATAACCGACATACCGTCACCGTAACCAACCGCCGAGGGAAGAATGGCATCCGATATACAGCTATCGCCGTCAAACTCGATATTGTTCAAAAGACCTATGGAGCTTATGTAAGAGTCCTTGCCCACCATAGAGGATATGACCGCATCGATCTCGCCACCCTTGATCGTATATACCGTAACCTTATCCATCTCGCAAATAGAGATGTATGCCAGTGCCGCGGCTATTTTTATCGCCTGCTCTGCCTTTTTTCCGTCTCCATACTCCATAGAGCGGCTGGCATCGATATATATTCGTGTGTGCATCTGTCTTTCGTCCAGGTAGAGCTTTACAAAAAGCTTGTCAAACCTGGCAAAGGCATTCCAGTCTATCCTGTCGGTATCATCCCCCGCCATATAGTCGCGGTAATCGGCAAACTCGCAGGAGGAGCCGTAGCTCTTGCTTCGGCGGTTGCCACCGAATACACCGGCTATGTTGTTGCGAATGACGGTTTCAAGGCTCTCGATTTTAGCAATAAACTCCTCGTCTATTACAAATCTGTTTCTCATAAGGTGGGATTACCTCTTGATTTCCTTTATAAGCATTGAGATAACATCATCGGTGGTAAGATGCTCGTTGACTGCTGTGAAATTAACCTTAATTCTGTGGCGAAGAACCGGCACCGCAAGGGCGGCAACATCCTCAAAGGATACATTGTAGCTTCCTCTGACAAGGGCGCGAACCTTGGCGCAGGTGATAAGCGCCTGGGCAGCTCTCGGGGATGCGCCATACTTGATGTACTTCCTTGCTGTCGCGGAGGCATTGTCAAGCTCCGGGTGAGTGCCCGCTACAAGGTTGGCAGCATACATAACGACCTCATCGATAACAGGAACGGTGGAGGCAAGCTCACGCATCTCAAGAATGGTAGCGCCATCAACGACAGCCTCCGCATTCTCGTCCATTGTTACCTGAGTCATATTTACGATATCCACGATCTCCTTTGCCGTGGGGAAGGTCATAATAAGCTTGAAGAAGAAGCGGTCCATCTGCGCCTCGGGGAGCGGGTATGTACCGTCCTGCTCTACCGGGTTCTCGGTTGCAAGAACGAAGAAGGGCTCGTCAAGCTTGTAGGTTACTCCACCGACGGTGATCTTATGCTCCTGCATTACCTCAAGCATAGCAGATTGAGTCTTGGGGGTGGCGCGGTTGATCTCGTCGGCAAGAACAAGATTTGCAAAAATAGGACCGCGACGGAATACCGAGTTCATTTTGCCCTCCGCGTCCTTCTCGATTACATTCGAGCCTGTTACATCCGAGGGCATCAGGTCGGGGGTGAACTGAATTCTGGAGAAGGGGAGGCTGAGAATACGGCTGAGCGAGCGAACAAGACGGGTCTTACTAACCCCGGGAACTCCCTCGAGCAGTACATTACCGCCCGCAATGATGGCGATTATTATATTCTCTACAACCTCATCCTGACCGACGATGTCGCGGCGGAGCTGGGTCTTAATTGCATCTATTGCCCGGCTGAACTGTGTTACCTTTTCTGTGCTTTGCATTATCATAATTCCTTTCATTAATCATCTTTTATTACATATCCTCGGGAGTTACAAGCAGGTCAAAATACCTGCGCGCAATCTCTGCTATCTCGGGAGGAATATCGTCATACTGGTTGTCAAATATTGTATAATACTTATTGATCACATCTTTATATTTGGTTATCACATCAAGGTCGGGGTCATAAACCGAGTCATCGCTGCCAACCATATTATCTCCCGAGCCGTAACCACCTGTGTTGTCACCCGATATTTC